>NZ_JBSFNQ010000040.1:0-74311 GCF_053981115.1 Streptomyces sp. NPDC003691
GTCCGGGTGGACGAGGCGCCCGGCAGCGGTGACGACCGGATCGCCGAGCTGGTCACCGGAGCGGCCGGGGGTGCGGCGGCCCCGTAGGCCCGGCGGGCCGCACGTGGCACGTGGCACGTCGCACGTGGCACAGATGTCCTGTATCCCCTTCCCCCGCGGAGCGGATACGGCTGCCGCCGGGCACGCTTGTGACGTGTCCGGCGGCAGCGCGGTGTGCCGGGCGGGATCCCCGCCGGCACGGCGGCAGGTCGCCGCGGCGGCCGTCAGTCGCTGTGGCGCGGCCGCCGCGACCCGTTCGGGCCCAGAGGTACGGGGGTGCCCGTGCCGTAGTCGTAGAAACCCCGGCCCGACTTGCGGCCGAGGAGCCCGCCGTCGGCCATCCGGGCCAGCAGCGGCGGGGTCGAGTAGACGGGGTCCTTGTACTCCTCGTAGAGCCCGGCGGCGACCAGCGCGAGGGTGTCGATGCCGATCAGGTCGAGGAGTTGCAGCGGTCCGATCGGATGCGCGCAGCCGAGCACCATTCCGGTGTCCACCTCCTCGGTGGTCGCGTGACCCGCCTCGACCATCCGCACCGCGGACAGCAGATACGGCACCAGCAGCGCGTTGACCACGAAGCCCGCCCGGTCCGGGGCGTGGATGATCTGCTTGCCGAGGGGGCCGGTCAGCAGTCCGACGGTGGTCAGCCGGGTCTGTTCGTCGGTCAGCAGCGACGAGGTGACCTCGACCAGGGGCAGCACCGGCACCGGGTTGAAGAAGTGGGTGCCGATCACCCGTGCGGGCCGTCCGGTCGCCCTGGCCAGCCGGATCACCGGCAGGGAGGAGGTGTTGGTGGCGACGATCGCGTCCGGGTCCCGCAGGACGCCGTCGAGCGCGGTGAGCACCTTCAGTTTGGTGGCCTCGTCCTCGGTGACGCACTCGAAGACGAACTCGCGGTCGGCCAGCTCCAGCAGGTCCGCGGTGATCCCGATGTTCGCGAAGGCCGCGTCGGCCTCGGCGCGCCCGAGCCGGCCCTTGGCGACCCGTTTCCCGAGCGAGTCGGCGATCCGGCGCCGGCCCCGGTCCGCGGAGGCGGGCCCGGAGACCGCGACCAGCACGTCGAGACCGCCGAGCGCGCAGATCTCGGCGATCCCGGCGCCCATCACCCCGCAGCCGATCACACCGATACGCCGGGGCGGGGTCACCGCGCGCCGTCCCCGTGCCAGCGGACCAGCACGCTGCCGTGCGTCATCCCGCCGCCGAACCCGCTGAGGAGCAGCAGGTCCCCGTCGGCGACGGCGCCGCTCCGGCGGGCCTCGTCGAGGGTGATCGCGACGGAGGCGCTGCCCGTGTTGCCGTAGCGGTCCAGGGTCAGGCGGGCCACCCCGGGGCGCAGTCCGAGGGTCGCCACGACCTTCTCCAGGAGCACCCCGTTCGCCTGGTGCGGGACGAAGTGGTCGATGTCCGCCGGGGCGAGCCCTTCGGCGGCGAGGAGTTCCCGGATCTCGCCCGGCACCACGGCGTGCACGAACTCGGTGACCTCGCGGCCTTTCATGCGCAGCACGTGCCCGGTCTCTTCGACGGTCCGCGCCGAGGCGGGCTGTCTGCTGCCGCCCGCGGGGACCACCAGCATCCGGTGGGCGTCCCCGTGGCCGCGCAGGAGGTGCCCGAGGAAGCCCCCGGCACCGGGCGCCGGTACGGGGCCGAGGACCGCCGCGCCCGCGCCGTCGCCGAGGAGTACCGCGGTGGACCGGTCGGCCGGGTCGATGAACCGGGACCATACGTCGGTGGCGACGACCAGCGCGCGGCGGCCGGGTTCGAGCGCGAGCAGCCCCCGGGCGGTGACCAGGGCGTGGACGAATCCGCTGCATGCGACGTTGATGTCCATGCAGTTGGCCCGGGCGGCGCCGAGCGCGGCCTGGACCAGGGTCGCCGTCGGGGGGACCGCGTGGTCGCCGGTGGAGGTGGAGACCACGATGTGGTCGATGTCGTCCACCGCGGTCCCGGCGTCGGTGAGGGCCCGTTCGGCGGCGCGGACCGCCAAGTCGGACGCCGCCTCGTCCGGCGCGGCGTACCGGCGGGCCCCGATACCGGTCTTGCCGGTGATCCAGTCCGGGGTGACGCCGAAGCGGGCGGCCAACTCCTCGTTGGTGACCTCCCGGTCCGGTGTGTAGGACCCGGTGCCGAGGATCCCGGTCACGGTCACAGGTTCATCATCGGGGTCAGCCGGGCCTCTCCGACCGCCGCCCGCTTCTCCGGGTCGGTGACGCCGAGCCCCGGCTCGGGCGCCAGGCAGAGCACACCGACCTTGCCGATGTGGACGTTCTCCTGGACCAGCCGGGCCGCCTCGCCGATCTCGTCGAGTCCGTAGACCCGGGAGAGTGTCGGAACGATTCTGCCCTGGTCGACCAGGCGGACGGTCTCCCACTGCTCGTTGAGGTTGGCCGCATGGCTGCCGATGATCCGCTTGAGCTTCATCCAGAGATAGCGGTTGTCGTATTCGTGCCGGTATCCGCTGGAGGAGCCGCAGGTCACGATGGTTCCGCCGCGGCGGGTGACGAACATGGAGATGCCGAAGGTGGCCCGGCCGACGTATTCGAAGACGATATGCGGGTCCTCGCCGGTCCGTTCGCGGATGATCCGTCCCAGCTTCTTGCCCGCCTCGATGACCTTCGCCGGGTCGTCCGCGGTGTCGTCGCCGATCCCCAGCTCGGTGCGGTTGATCACGATGTCGCAGCCCAGCCTGCGGACCGCCTCGGCCTTGCGTTCGGAGTTGACCACGCCGACGCTGATCCCGCCGCCGTTGCGGACGAGTTGTACGGCGTAGGTGCCGAGCCCGCCCGCGGCGCCCCAGACGAGCACCACATCGCCCTGTTTCATCCTGGCCCCGGTGTCGCTGACCAGCATCCGGTAGGCGGTCCCGGCGCACGCGGGCACGCTGGCCGCCTCCTCCCAGGTCAGATGGGCGGGTTTGGGGATGAGCTGGCTGGCCCGCACCACCGCGTAGTGGGCGAGACCGCCGTAGTTCGTCTCGTAGCCCCAGGCCTTCTGCCCGGCGCCGAGCATGCCGTCGGCATGGGTGACGGCCTCCTGGTCGTCGACCTGGATGGCGCTGACCAGGACATGGTCCCCGAGCTGCCAGCGCCGTACCCCGGGGCCGGTGCGCACCACGACGCCCGCGGCGTCCGAGCCGAGCACATGGAAGGGCTGGTCGTGCCGCTTCTCCCAGGGGCCCAGCTTCCCGTAGGCGCGGAGGAAGCTGAAGGTCGGCACCGGCTCGAAGGTCCCGGTCCATACGGTGTTGTAGTTCACCGAACTCGCCATGACCGCGACCAGCACCTCGTCCGGCGCCAGTTCGGGCATCGGTATCTCGCCGACGCGCAGCGATTTCCGGACGTCCTTGTCCTCGATGTCCCGGAACATGTCCACGTCCTCGAACCGGACGTGCGCCGCCTGATACCTGTCGGGCACCGGGCTGGCGGCCAGGACGGCGGCGTCCGCTCCTCCGAGCGCGGCGGCTGCCAACGGGTCCATGCCTCGTCTCCTTCCCTCGGGTCGGTCGTCATCCCCCGCCGGCCCGGTCGAACGGGCGGCGGGGTTCAGCGAAGCCGCTCGGCCCAACAGGGCGGCGGTGCGTGCGATGGAGATTCCGGAACGGGCCCGGCGTACGGCGGTTCCTGGTGAACGGGCCGTGCCGCCGCGGCAGCGCGCACTCTCGGACGGCAAGCCGGCACCCGGCGGACGGGGCCGGACTTCCTGAAACGGTGGCGACGGAGTCGCACAGCTTGCGGTCCCGGCGCGGTCTGCCGCGCCGAAGAACGTCGTTGTTTCGGGGAGTGATCGGTCTGGGGCCCGAGCCTATTTTCCTGCCAACTCCATGGTCAACCCCTGCCGAGTTATACAAAGAACCCCTACCAATTAAATTGCGCTCGGGGTTCGATAAGGGGTTCACCTGGCGTTTTCGCACCTCCGGACGGACGCTAGACTTTCCCCTCCGGATTACATGTTCGTGGGTTCGTTGGGAGTCCATCTAATGCAGCGGAAAGCTTCTGCCCGAACCGTCGTGGTGGCGGGCGGGACCGACGGAATGGGAAGGGCCACCGCCGTGGCCCGCCTGGAGCGGGGCGACACCGTCGTAGTGATCGGCCGGAACGCCGAGAAGGCCGCCAGGCTCGGCGAGGAGGCGGAGCGGCTCGGCGCGGCGGGCCGCCTCGAGTTCATCCAGGCCGACCTCAGCTCGACCGCGGCGGTACGCCGGGTGATCGCGCAGATCGCCGCCGCCCACCCCGTCGTGGACGCCTTGGTCCTCACGGCCAACCGGCAGAACCTGAAGCGCGCGGAGTCCGCCGAGGGCCTGGAGTCGACGCTCTCCCTGTACTACCTGAGCCGCTATCTGCTGGGCCACGGCCTCGCGGACCAGCTCAACGCGGCCGACGACCCGGTCATCATCAATGTGGCGGGGCCGGGCATCAAGGCCGGGGCGGTCGTCTGGGACGACCTCCAGCTGACCGGCAAGTACAACACCATGCGGGCCCAGCTCCAGGGCGGCCGGGCCAACGACCTGCTCGCGGTGGCGTTCGCGGAGAACCCTTCGAGCAAGGCCAAGTACGTGCTCTACCACCCGGGTTTCACCCAGACCGACGCGATCAACCAGTTCAACCAGCCGCTGCGCGCGATCGTGAAGGTGTACGCGAAGGTGGGCGCCAAGGCGGTCACCGACTCGGCGGCCCCGATGGTCGAGTGGATCGAGAACCCGCCGGCCCGGCGGCTCACGGTGGACGACCGCGGCAAGGCGGTGGACCTCGGCCAGAAGATGTTCGACAAGGGCAACGCGGCCCGGCTGGAGGGAGTCACCCGGGAACTGCTCAAGAACCACTGACCCCCCTAGGTCCGCCCCCGGGGAACCCCTAGGTCCCCCCTAACCAGGGGAGACGCCTCGGCGGGCCCGCCCTCCCGTAAGGGGTGACCACCGCACACGGCCGTCGCCGAGGACGAGTTCCCCCGCTACGGGAAGCCCCCGGACCCGGCGGGCAGGGCCATCCGCCCCGCCCGCCGACCGGCCGGACCCCGGAGTACCCCCGAAAGGGCGTGCGACCCCGCCCGCAATTCCCCGGCGGTAAATCCGCCACCGCCCACCCGAAAAGCCGTTCGCCAACCGCCCCGGCTTCTCCCTAACTGATTACTCGTGCCACCGGCACACTGCCCCGCGCCGCCTCCGGAGGAATGCCACTTCTTTCCGCCGCCGGGCGCCAGTGAAAAGCACCGCCCGCCACCCGGAAATCCTGCCGGCAGGTTGCCGGCGAGGGCACGTATGAGGGCGCTTTGCGCAGGCCGCACGGTGAACCCTCACGCGCCGTCCGTGCGCGACCGCCCCCCGTCCTGCCGGAGGCACTACGGCCGCCGTCGCCCTGATCGGTAGGCATCCAGCAGCCGTCGGCTCGCGACGGTGAAGGGGTGCTCGGCACCCAGGCCGCGTTCCCGCCGCTCGACGACATCGGTCATCAGCGCGATCCCTTCGTCGGCGTGCCCGAGCGCGGCCCGGGTTCGGGAGAGGAGCTGCCGGGCGGCGAGCACAAGGGGGTAGTCGGGCCCCCAGCGCCGCGCGTACGCCTCGGTGACCTGCCGGATCTCGCGGTCGGCCGCGTCGAAGCGGCCCAGAAGGTACAGGGCCCAGGCGTGGTTGTGCCGGGCGCCCAGGGTCACCGTGTGGTCGGGGCCGAGAGCCCGCTCGCATTCTCCCGGCAGCGCGAGCAGGGCGCCGTCTTCCTCGGTGACCACGTCAGTGGCGGGCAGTGTCTCCAGCAGGCCGGCGCGGGCCCTGAGGGTCAGCGGATGCGAGGGGCCGAGCGCCGAGCGCCGCCCGGCGATGGTGCCGCGGAGCAGCGCGACGGATTCCTCTCGTCGTCCGAGGTTGGCCAGTACGAGCTGGAGCCCGTAGCCGCTGTCCGAGGTATCGGGGTCGTCGGCGCCGAACAGGCGCCGCTGCGCGTCCAGGACCGTGCGGAGTTCCGTCTCGGCCTCGGCATACCTGCCCAGCCGGAACAGTGCCCGCGCGGCCCTGGAGCGTGCGGCAAGGACCGTGCGGTGGTCCGCGCCGAGGTGCCGCTGCCCGAGGTCCGCCGCGGTACGGGCGGTCTCCCGGGCGGAGAGGTAGTCACCGGTGCGGTGCAGGGCGACGGCCAGCCGGGTCGTAACGGCCAGGGCGTCGGCGGCGGACGGCTCGGCGACGTTCCTCAGCAGGGTCAGGGTGTGCGGTACCAGCAGGCGCAGTCGCGGATCGTGCGGTCCCGCGTCGGGTACGGCCGGCACGACCGCGTCGAGCAGCAGGACGGCGGTCGCGTCCAACGCGGCCGTCAGGTGGGCGGGGGTGGCCGCCGAAACGCTGTCGAGAAGGATGCCGTGACTCTGCACGCAGCGTGTGCCGACGGTGTCGACCAGTTCGGACAGCGACTGGTCGAGCAGGGCTCTGAGGGCCGTCTCGGTGCGGTCCCGGGGCAGCAGGGCCCCGATGGCTGTGTGGTCGAGCAGTGTCAGCGGCAGCGGCTCCGCGGCGAACCGGGCCAGCAGCCTGAGCAGGGCCGCGGCTTCGGGCAGCCCGCGCGCCTCGAACGCGTCCAGGGTGAGCTGCCAGGTCAGGCCGACGAGCTGGCGGGGGTTCGCTTCGGACATCGCGTCGGCTCCCCGGTCGATCAGCCGGACCCGTTCATCGCCGTCGAGCCGCTCCCCGTACGTGTCCATCGTCCAGGGGTCGATGACCTGGTGGGAGAGGAAGCCGCCCGCCAGGGTGAGCGCGAGGGGCAGCCGTCCGAGCCGGTCCGCGACCCGCGCCGCCTGCTCGGTCGTCCCGCTGTGCGGTGCGAGGTCGCTCAGTACGAGTGCGGCGTCCTCACGGGGCAGTACGCCGATGTGCTGCAGCTCGGCTCCGGGCCACCACCGGGCCGCTGCCCGCCGGGTGGTCACCAGGACGGTGCCGCGCGGGCTGGTACGCAGCCAGTCTCCGTCCCGCAGGATTTCCGGTTCGTCGGTGTTGTCGAGGACCAGTAGCCAGGGTTCGGTGGAACGGTCGAGGTATCTCCACACGAGATCGGCGGCGGGTCTGAGGCCGTTGCGTGCGGCGAGCAGTTCGCCGTCGCTCGCTCCCCGGTCGGCGGCAACAGCCAGCATGCCGGCCCGCAGGCTGGCCCGGTCGGCGGCGTTGACCCACAGACCCACGCGGCCCTGTTCCCCGGTGACCTCCTCGAACAGGGCACAGGCGACCGCCGTCTTGCCCGAGCCGCCCATCCCGTACAGCACATAGACCTGGCCGCCGCGTTCCGGCCCGACGCTGTCCCGCAGGCGTCGCATCACCTCTCCGCGGTCGCGGAGCGCGACGGGGTACCGGCCGACCGCCGGGCGTCGGACCGAGTCCGGTCCGACGTACTCCGTACCGTCACCGCCGTAGTGGTGGTGCTCGGTGATGTGCTGGTCGCCCCGCGACTGGTAGACGCGCCCGTGGCCCTCGGCGCGGCCGTCGGTGCCACCCGTCATCGCTCGGTGATGTGCTGGTCGCGTCCCGCTTGGTAGACCCTGCCCCGGCCGGACGCGGTGGCATTCTGGGTGATCCGCCGGGCGGCGGAGCCTTCGGGATCGACCTGGTCCAGTAGCTTGCGCAGTTCCTCAACGGCGTCCGGCCTCGCGACAAGCAGCCTGCGCACCGATCCCTGCCACTGGAGGCGCAGTTCCTCCAGGGTTTCCTGGTCATCCGCCGCGACGGCAGCAAGCACGTCGTCGCGAGCGGCCTCCAGCTCGGCGGCGACCGTGTCGGCGCGCTCGGGTCGCGCCCGGCGCCAGAGCCGGACGATTCCGTCACGCATGTGCTGCCAGGCATCGGTTGCCATCAGCGCGACCAGAGTGGTCCCCGCGCTCTGTGCGAGTAAGGCCACTTCCGCGTCCACAGCCGCCCCTCCGTTCACCCGGTTGTCGGACAGTGGACCTGAAAGGTGTCACTCATCAGACAGATGATTTCATTGCGGCCCCTATGATTCCCTCCTGAGCACCGGGGGACAAGGAGGAATCAGTCCTCGTCAATACCTTGCATGCCAGGCCCGACCCTGGCCAGGGCGTCCCGGTGCGGGCTAGAGTGACGGGTTGCGACCAATCCAGGAGGCGATGGAAATGTCCCGGCCATGGGAAGCTGATCCGGCCACGTCTTTCAAACGGCGGCTGGGAAAATCACCCCAGGAACTCGGCAACACCACCGGAACTCCCGACTGTCCTGATATCTGGGAGCTCGCCAACGGCGATATCGCCGTTATCGGCCGGGACCTCACCCAGTCACTCGGCGAGAACCTGCCGGACGGGGTCTCGATCGGATCGGACGAACGCCTCGTGGTCATCCCCAGGAACATGCTGATCGCGGCGAAGCCGGACATCCCCAGTGTTTGACTCCTTCCCGAGCAGCACCTCCGAACGCCTTGACCGACCCACGTACCACGCCGACTTGAGCCGGATCTACAACAGTGGAATCGGCTTCCTGAACAAGCTGGAACGCGGCCAGCACTTCCAGGAGCGGGGCTTCCCGAGCTGGGAGGCGTTCGCCGCCGGCGACTGGGAGGGAGCCCTGGCCCTGGCCGACGAGAGGCGCGAGGACTACGCGCGGGAAATCCGTCGGGCTTCGCAATCGGGTGTCGCGCACCGTCGCCTTCGCGTCGTGGAATTCCCGGTGACGCCGTATGTGCAATGGGAATTCCACGTCCTGCGCGTACGGGTGGAGGCGGGCGACGACATCAAGGTGCTCGCCGCCCGCGACATCGCGCTTATCGAGCGGATTCGACCGGTTCCGGAAGTCGTCATTCTCGGCGATGCGGTGATGTACGAGGTCGTGTACGACGGCGACGGAAACGCGGACGGAGCGAATCGCTACACCGACGGCTCACTGATCCGCGAAACCAATACGGGGTTCGACGCGCTGTACGAGCGCGGCGAGGGATTCCATGAATTCTTCGACCGGGATATCGGCCCACTGGCCCCGCCCCGGGTGACCGGCGCTCCCAGGGGTTGACGCGGTTCGCGGTAATCGGTGCCGCCGGGGCGGCGAGCAGCCCCGGCGGGGCAGGCCAGGGCAGGGCTCGGGGCGTCAGGTCCGAGGCTCCTCCGTCTTGGCGGGATTCACGTCCGGGCTGCGCTGTTCTGCAGTGGCTTGGGCGAAGGGCCCGTGGTCTTCGACGGCCTCGCCGTCCACGACTTCGCTGTCGACGGTCCGGTGCGGCGGTTCCGCCAGCGGCAGGCCGGCGAGGTGCTTCTGGAGCCTCTTGGCCATCGGCAGGAAGGTCGCAAGAGTGAGCCCGCCGGAGACGGCGGCACCTACGAGAGGGATGGCTTTCGAGACGGTTGCCGCGAAGGACCGCGTCGTCATCCTGACACCGAGGTAGCCCGCGACCTTCTTCACCACGGGGTAGACGACCCCGTGGGTAAGCGCCTTCTGGGGCAGCTTCTTGGCGACCTGCTCCGCCATCATCCCCGCGACCTTCCCCACGGCGGCGTTCGCCGACTGGGTACCGAACATCACGCCGAAGAACAGCGTGAGCACGCCCATGGTCGCGTCGTCGACTTCGTCGCCCTCGTCGGAGAACAGATCGGGCCAGCTGTAGAGGTATGCGAGCTTCTGCGCGATACGGACCATGTGCCCGAAGTACTGGACCATATCGGCGGGCACAGTGGCGGGAAGGGCGAGGGCACCGGGTATCCCGGCAGCCGCGGAGAGAGCACTGACCTTGGCGGTTTCGTAGCGGATGGATTCCTGGGCCGCCTTGTCGAGAATCTCGACGGGGATGCCTGCCGCGGCGGGGGACTCCTCTACCGCCTTGCGGATCTGCTCCTCGGTGCAGCGGCGAGCCAGGGCGCTCCGGAGGTACGCCTCCCTGCTGATCCGCACGCCCGGCAGCTTGGCCGCGCCCACCAGCACCGCGGAGAAGCGCGATTCGGGGTTCTCGGCCCCTTTACCCTGTTTCATGGCAGGAACCTACAGTAGTTCCACGCGTCAAGTGCCCTCCGGATGCCCTCCGTTGAGACCTTGCAGAGCCGCCGGCAGCCACACCGAGCAGCAGCCCCGCACACTCTCCCGACCGACTCCACATCCGAGTCCGGTCGCTGCCTCCACTTCGTCGCAGCCCTCGCGGACGATCGGGACGTCACCCCTCGCCCGGGCTCCCCCGGCCAAGCACGGCCGCCCGGCGGGGCCCGGCGTGAACTGTGCGTGCAGGGCCTCAAGGAACAACTCGGTGACCGGCACCGCGTCTGTGCGCAGCCGCTCGGCGCCCGGTTCCCGTACGGCGTCCCGGACCCGCTGCTGCCGTACGGCCGGCACCCGCCCCGGCGGGCCGACGCGGGCAGCCGTTCCTCCGCACGTATCGCGCCCGCGAGCTTGCGGGCCGTCGGCGTACCGCGTGACCGCGCCGGTACGCGTGGACTGCCGCCGGGCACCCGTCGCCCTGTGCGGCTGCCCTCCGGCGTCCTCAGTGTGAGCGGCTGGGCAGCCAGTAGGGTGCGTGGGGTGATTACTTCCTCCGTGCTCCCGCGTTCGTTCCGGCTGCTCGTGACGGGCGGGGGCACTGGCGGTCACACCTACCCGGCCCTGACGGCGATCCGTACTCTGCAAGGCCGCCTCGCGGATGCGGGCAGCGCGTTGGAAGTGCTGTGGATCGGGACGGCGGACGGTCTCGAAGCCCGTGTCGCTCCGGCGGAGGGGATCGCATTCAAGACGGTGGCCACGGGAAAGATCCGCCGTTCGTCGAATCCGCTCAGGATGCTGTCCGCCGCGAATGTGAAGGACATGGCGCGGGTGCCGCTCGGCGTGGCACAGGCACGGTCGATCGTGTCCGGCTTCCAGCCGGACGTGGTCTTGGCGACGGGCGGGTACGTCGCGGTCCCGGCCGGGCTGGCCGCTCGGCTGTGCCGCGTTCCTCTGGTCCTGCACGAGCAGACCGTCCGGCTCGGGCTGGCCAACCGCAAGCTCGCGAGTTCGGCGACGCGTATCGCGGTGTCCTCGGAGTCCTCGCTGCCGCTGCTGCCCGCCGAGGTACGTGAGCGCGCGGTCGTCACCGGGAACCCAGTGCGGCCGGAAGTGCTGGGCGGCCACCCGGACAAGGCGATCGAGACACTGAGCCTGTACGGGTTCGACCGGCACCTGCCGACCGTCTACATCACCGGCGGCGCTCAGGGCGCCCAGCAGATCAACGACGTTGTCCATGACGTACTGCCCTGGCTGCTGAGCCACGCGAACGTCATCCACCAGTGCGGTCCGGCGAACGTGGACGGACTCCGGTCGGCCACCGCCGGGCTCCCCCCGGTCCTCGCCGGCCGCTACCACCTGGCCGGGTTCGTCGGACCGGAGCTGCCGGACGTGCTGGCACTGGCCGACATCGTGGTGTCCCGCAGCGGTGCCGGGACACTGGCGGAGCTGACCGCCCTCGGCAAGCCAGCGGTGTTCGTCCCGCTCGCCACATCAGCCGGAAATGAACAGGCTCACAACGCCAGGCACCTGGCCGACGCCGGAGCCGCGCTCGCCCTGCTCGGCGAGGTCACCGGCCAGGCTCTGCGGAACGCGGTGGGCCCGCTCCTGACCGACCCCGCCCTGCGGGCGGGGATGGCTGAGCGGGCAAGGGGTCATGGGCGGCCGGATGCGGCGGACAGGCTCGTGGACGTAGTGCTGTCCGCCGCATCCAGCTGATCAGCCGCTTTCAGGGGTGGCGTCGTCCCATGTGCAGGGCTGTGCCCGCCTCGATCACCACGGCACAGTCGTTGAACGTCTTCTGGTCCTGACTCATCGGGTCGGGGACGTCACGGCCGGGGAGGTAAAGGCGGAGCTTGTGGGTGTGGTGCCCGCCGTCGATCGCGCGAAGCGTGTCGAGGACGGCGGCATCCATCGCCAGGATGCCATCCGCCCAGTCCAAGTCCTGCAGGGTGATCTGCTGTCCGCGGTGGTGGGTGAGGTCGAGCCCGAGGCGCCGGGCCGCGTTGATCATGGACGGGTTGGCGGGCTGATCCCTCCATTTGCCGATCAGCCCGGCTGAGCGGACCGTCACCGCCGTCCCGCCCCTGCGGGTGAGCGCGACCTGGGCGAGCGGGCTTCGGCAATGGTTCCCCAGGCATACGGTCAGGAGCTTGCGCATCATGATCCTCCGACGGACTTGAGGGCCTGTTCGAGCGCGGTCACCACGAGGTCGATGTCCATCTCGGTGAGGTGCTGGTGGAACGGCAGGCTGAGAATCTCCGCGCCGGCCTGCTCGGTGGCCGGCAGGCGGCGCTTCCAGGCAGCGAACGCGGGCTGGGTGTGGTTGGGCGGGTAGTGGACACCGACCCCGACGTCTCGGGCCCGGAGGTTCGTGAACACCCGGTCGCGGTGAGGGACGCGGACCTGGCACAGGTGCGGCACAGCGTGGTCCACATCGACGTCGATGAGCGTCACGCCGTCCAGCGGGGTGAGTGCGTCGCGGTAGGTCCGCCACAGGTGGCGGCGGGTGTCCTCGGCGGCTTGGAAGCCATCGAGCTGGACCAGGCCGATGGCGGCGTTGATGGATGAGAGCTGGTAGCGCAGGCCAAAGCCCTCCACCTGGTAGCTGGTGGTGTTCGCGCGCTCGCCCTGGGACTGGACCACCCCCAGTAGCCGGATGCGGCGGATCGTGTCGGCTTCCGTGGACACGCGGGGGATGACCATGCCGCCCTGGCCGCAGGTGAGGTTCTTGACCGGCCCAAACGAGAAGCAGGTCAGTGCCCCACCGCCCCGACACGGCGTATGCCGTGGCGGGAGCCGAACGCATGCGCCGCATCCTCGATCACGACGACGCCTCGTTCGTCGAGTTGCTCCTGGACGGCGGAGATGTCGACGGGCCGGCCGCCGAACAGTACCGGAATGACGGCGGCGGTCCTGTCGGTGACGGCGTCCATGACGAGTTGGTCGCTGACGCACAGAGTGGCGGGGTCGATGTCGACGAAGTGCGGGCTGGCGCCGACGGCCAGGATGGCCTGCACGGTCGCGCAGAACGTCATGGACGGCACAATCACCTCGCGGCCGGGACCGACCCCGGCGGCGAGCAGCGCGGTGTGCAGGGCCGCGGTGCCGGAGGCGAGGGCCACGACGTCGGGGACGCCGAGGAAGTCGGCGATCCGCCGCTCGAACTCCTCGGTGATGTCGGTGTGTCCGTACTGCCCACCCTCCAGGACTCGGGAAACTGCCGCGATCTCTGGCCCGTACAGGTACGGGCTGGCGTTACGCCGGGCATCGGGCCTCGCTGATGCGATCACGATGTCTCTCCCCTCGCCGCGACCGTGCGCTCAAGCTCGGCAACGTCGCCGACGGCCAGGGTCGCGATGTAGTTGGTCAGGAACACGCCGGTCCGGCAGGTGAGGCGGCTGTGGTCGACCGGCAGGCCGAACAGGCCATTGACCATCTGGGCGACGAGATCCGCGCCGGCCGCCTCGGTCAGGGGGAAGCCGCCGGCGATCCGCGGGTTCAGCTCGGTGATGGTGATCGTGCCGTCGGCGGAGACAAAACCCTGGACGCAGCAGAGGCCGCGGGCACCGACGGCATTCAGCGTCTGCACAACGAGGTCGCGCACGTTGGGGTCGTCGAACGTGGTGGACACCGTTGCAAGGCCGGCCTTGACAAGATCCCGGCGGCGCAGGATGACCGAAGCACGGCCGGTCCGGTCCACCAGGCAGTCCGCCGTGAACTCGGAGCCGTGGATCCGCTCCTGCACGATGGGCTCCGGAACCAGCTCACACAGTACGCGTGCGTGCTCTCGGCGGCGGACGAAGTGCACGTTCTGTGCGCCGTGGCCGTGGCGGGGCTTGACGACCAGCTCGGCGCTGTCCGGGACCTGGTCGATGTCCTGCGGCTGCCAGGTTCGCGGGGTTGCGATGCCGTGCTCGGTCAGCACCTCGTGGAAGAGGGCCTTGTCGGTGCAGGCGCGCAACGACGAGGCGTCCGGGAGCCACAGGCGCACGCCGTCGCCTTCGAGTCGGGGCACCATCTGCGTCAGCGGTTCCAGGTCCGGCTCGATGCCTGCCACCACACCCTCCACGGCCTGATCCCGGCACAGCTGGGCCATGACGCCCGGAAAGTCGGGGTCGCCGGCGAGGGGAACGACCCGGGGCACCACGGAGGGCAGCAGGAACCCGGGGGCGAGGCGGTTCGCGTCCACCGCGATGACCGTGTGACCCAGGCGGATGAGGCTGCGGGTCAGTCCGAAGCCCGGGTTGGCGCCGACACCAGTCACCAGGATCCTGCGCGGGGTGTGCTGGTCAGTGGGCACAGACTTCCTGTCCGGCGGGTACGATCGCGTCCGTGGCGCGGGCCGCGTACGAGATGCGCGTCAGCGGCGCCCAGCGGTCGGGGTTGTGCCGGTACCAGTCGACGGTCTCGGCCAGGCCCTCGTCGAAATCACGGGTCGGCCTGAAGCCGATCGCGGCAATCTTGTCCCAGTGCATCGAGTACCGCAGGTCGTTGGCCTGCCGGTCAGGAATGCAGGTGATCGAGTCCCCGTCCTTGCCGCACAGGGCCAGAAGCTTGAGCGTCAGGTCCCGGACGGTGAGGTCGGTGCCGCCGCCCAGATTGTAGATCTCGCCCGGCTTCCCGTCGCACAGCACGAGTTCGACACCAGCACAGTTGTCTTCGACGTGCAGCCAGTTCCGCACGTGCTGCCCCTGGCCGTGCAGGGTCACCTTCTCGCCCCGTAGGAGGCGGGTGGTGAAGAGGGGAATCACCTTCTCGGGAAACTGGCGGGGGCCGTAGTTGTTCGAGCTGCGCGTCACACAGAGGGGCAGGCCGTAGGTCTGGAAGTGGCTCAGGGCCACAAGGTCGCCGGCGGCCTTCGACGCCGCGTACGGGACACCGGGCCGTAAAGGAGTTTCCTCGCTCGCCGAGCCTTCGGCCAGCGACCCGTACACCTCGTCCGTGGAGACGTGGACGAACTTGGTGATCCCGTGACGGCCTGCGGAGGCGGCGAGGGTCTGCGTGCCCAGGACGTTCGTCATGAGGAAGTTGTCGGCCGTGGTCAGGGAGCGGTCGACGTGAGACTCGGCGGCGAAGTGGACGACGGCCGTGTGCCGGGCCATGAGTTCGTCCACGAGCGGGGCGTCGAGGATGTTGCCGTGGACGAACACCAGCCTCGGATCGAACAGCGCTTCCCCGAGGTTATTGGTGTGGCCCGCGTAGGTGAGCGCGTCCATCACGGTCACCCGGGACACGTCGTCCCGGCGCAGGATCCGCCGGACGAAGTGCGAACCGATGAAGCCGGCACCGCCTGTGACGAGGATTTCGTACATCTGACACCCGCCTTGGTCATGGATCGGAAAGGAACGGCGGCCCCCGGAACTCCGAGGTCGGGCCGCTCGGCGAGCCGCCGCCTGCATTCAGAGAACCGTCGGAGCCGGTGTGCGCGGGAGGCGAACCAGGGGGCGAACAACGCACATCCGGTTCTCCCGTATCACCGTCCCGGCCTACGCTCGGATCCGCACCAGCAGCATCCACGCGCAGGGCACCGGTTGACATGAGGGGGCTCGGTGGCACCCACGAAGGATCGCCAGGGCCATCCCAACGAGGACCTGGCCCGGCTCGTCAAACAGGCCGGCGCGAGCCACAAGTCTCTGGCAGCGCAGATCAACAAGATCGGAGCAGCGGCCGGCGTCCCGCTCAGGTACGAGCACACCAGTGTCGCCAGATGGGTGAATCTCGGAATGATCCCGCGCGGCCGCACACCTGAGTTCCTGGCCGCCGCACTGGGCGAACGTCTCGGCAGAGCGGTGAGCGTGACCGAGATCGGCATGTACAGCAGGTCAGGCGGAAACCCTGACATCGGGTTGGATTTCGCCCGCGACCCCGTCGATGCGATCCGCGTCGCCGCGACCTACTGGAGAACCGTGGAACGCTCCCGCCGTCAGCTCATCAGCAACGGCTTCGCCATCGCCGCCTTCACCACCCCCGTCACCCGCTGGCTGGCCAAGCCGACCGACGCCCCGACCGCACATGAAGGCGTCCGCCAGGTCGGCCGCAGCGACCTCGACGAGCTGTGGAAGGCCGCCGACGAAGCCCGCCTGTGGGACTCCCGCTTCGGCGGCGGGAACTGGAAGGCCGGCTCTGTCACCGAATGCCTGCGCCTGCGCGCCGCACCGCTGCTGACCGGCACCTACACCGGGACCATCGGGCGCGAGCTGTTCGCCGCGACCGCTGAGCTGTCCCGGGTCGTGGGCTGGTCAGCGGTCGACACCGGCCACCACGACATCGCCCAGCGCCACTTCGTCCAGGCCCTGCGCCTGGCACGGGCCGCAGGCAACGTGGAGAGCGGCTGCTACGTGCTGGCCACCATGGCGCTGCATACCTTCCTGCGCGGATACCCCGAACAGGCTGCCGACATGGCCGAAGGCGCCTACGAACGCGGTCTCGGACACGCCGCACCCCGGGTGCTGGCCTTCGCCAAGCTGGCCGAGGCCCGCGCCCACGGGCGCACCGGAAACGCCGAAGCGGCCAAAACCGCGCTCGGCCGGACCGAGGAACTCCTCGACTCCATCCGGCCGGGCAGCCACGATCCGGAACAGCTCGCCTATATGACCCACGCCCGACTCGCCGCCGACGCCACCGAAGTACACCGCGACCTCGCCGATCCCAGGGGCGCCTTCGTCTGGAACGAACTGGCCGAACCCATGCCGGCGGACCGCTTCACCCGAGCCACCGGCATCCGCATGGCCGTCCTGGCCACCAGCCACCTCCAGAACCGCGAACTCGAACGCGGCCTCACCGCCGCGAATACCTCGCTGCGCATCCTCACCAACGTCCACTCCACCCGCGCCCACAGCTACCTCCACGACGTGATTCGCGCCCTCACCGTCTGGAAGGGGCAGCCCGAGGTAGCCGACCTGATCCGGCGCACGCGCACCGAGTTGCCCGCCGCGGCCTGATTCCGCCGGACGACCACTGGGTGGATCACGCCGCACGGTGGGTGTCCATGACGCTGCCACCCACGCCCCTCCCGAGTCGGCCGACGCCCGCATCCGGCCCACGAGCGTGGCTACCTTCACAGCGCCGCACGCAGCAGAACAGTCCCGTTTGAACGGGTATGGACCAAGGTTCGATAAGGCTATTCGATCTGCAAAAAGGGCCCCTGAGCTGCGATTCGCTGGCCAGAGGCGCTGAAGGGGCAGACGAGCCGGGCCGTACGCCGGGTTCTGTTTCCCCGCGGGCCTCGCGGCCTGCGGGGCGACGGCCATCCATCTAGGACCGGTGTTGCCACCGGCCTCGTGCGGTCTACCCGCGGACTCGGGCGAGCAGCCCTCGAACGTCCGCGCAGGAGCACCGGGGTGCTCCCTCTTGACCTTGCTCCGGGTGGGGTTTACCTAGCCGCCTGAGTCACCTCAGGCGCTGGTGGTCTCTTACACCACCGTTTCACCCTTACCGGGGGTCCGTACGGATACGGTCCCCGGCGGTCTGTTCTCTGTGGCACTGTCCCGCGGGTCACCCCGGGTGGCCGTTAGCCACCACCCTGCTCTGTGGAGCCCGGACGTTCCTCGGGAGGATCCGGGGATCCCCACGCGGCCGTCCGCCCGGCTCGTCTGCCGTGCCGACCATGCTACCCGGCGGCACGGGCGCAGCGCGCCGTTGACCTTGCCGCAGCGTCATGGTTTCCACTGGGGCCATGAGGATCGGAGAAGTCGCCGCGCTTGTCGGCGTCACCCCGCGGACCGTACGCCACTACCACCAGCTCGGGCTGTGTCCCGAACCCGACCGGCTGTCGAACGGCTACCGGGACTACGGGCTGCGGCACGCGGTCGTCCTGGCCCGGATCCGGCGCCTCACCGAGCTGGGGCTCGGGCTGGCGGAGGTCCGGGACGTCCTCGCCGACGACGCGGGACGGGAGCTGGTGGAGGTCCTGGAGGAGCTGGACGAGGACCTGGCCCGGCAGGAGGCCGGGCTGGCCCGGCGGCGGAGCCGGCTCGCGGAGCTGATCGCGCGGGCCCGTGACGGCACCCTGCCCGCCGAGGGGCCCGTCTCGCCGGAGCTGGCCGGGCTGCTGGGGGCGCTGCCGCCCGGCGCGTCGGCGATGGCCGCCAAGGACCGGGGCCATCTGACGCTGCTGGACACCCTGCTGGCCCCGGCGGACCGGGAGCGGCTCTTCGGCGCGCTGACGCCGCTGGCGCGGGACGGGCGGGCGGACCGGATCCACGAGTTGTACGAGCAACTGGACGCGCTCGCGGACGCCGCCCCCGGCGATCCGCGGATCGGCCCGCTCGGCGACGCGCTCGCGGCCTGTATGCCGGACGAGCTGATCGCGATGATGGGGGACGCTCCGCTGCCGAGCGGGAGCGACACCTTCGGGCGGGCGTTCCTGGCCGACTTCACGCCCGCCCAGGCCGCTGCCGTACGGCGGATGCTGGCGGCCCTCGACGCCCGCCGGGCGGTGCGGCACCGGGAGCGCCCGGAGCAGCGGCAGGAGCGGCAGGAGCGGCTGGAAGCCGGCCGGCCCGGCGGTGGGAACGGCAACCGGGACGGCAGCCGGGACGGGGAGGGGTCATGAGCGGCCCGGGCGGCCGGGTCCCGGCCCGGCGGCTGCTGTGGATTCTGGCCCCGGTCCAGTTCGCCGTACTGGGCGCCGAGGCGGCCGGGGCGGTGGTGCCGGCCGCCGTGGCCGTCTTCGCCCGGGTGCTGCTGGCGGCCGTCGCCGTGGTGGAGACGGTGGGCGCGGTCCAGGATTACCTGAGGGCACGCCGGGGCGGTGCGCGGCGCCGGGCCGCGCTGCGGAGCGTCGCGTACGGCCGCTTCCCCCGGGTCCTCGTACGGCTCCTGGTCCATGAGATCCGCTCCCTGCGCAGTGTCTGGCTCTGGCTGCGGCGGCGCGGGCACGGCATCGGCGCGGGTGACCACGCCGCCGGTTACACGGCGCCGCAGAACGCGATGATGTGGTCGTGGATCGGTCTCTCCGTCGTCGAGACGGTCGCCCTGGCCTTTCTGATCCCCTGGCCCCTGGCGCATCTGATCCTGCTGTACGTGGGCATGTACGGGACCGTGCTGATGGTCGGGATGCAGGCGGCGTGCGTCGTACGGCCCCATGTGGCGGGCGCGGACGGTTCGCTGAGGCTGCGCTACGGCGCCCTCTTCGACCTGCGGATACCGGCGGAGAGCATCCTCCGGATCCGGGCCGAGCGGCGCTATCCGTCCGGCAGTCTGCTGAGGGCGGACGACGACGGTTCGCTGGATCTGATCGTCGGCGGGCAGACCACGCTCGCCGTGGACCTGGCGTCCCCGGTGCCGTACACCAGACCGCTGGGCCGCCGCGGCACCGTCCGGAAGACGATCCGCTTCCACGCGGACGCCCCGGACGCGCTGATCGCCGCGGTGCGCGGGGTTGGGCGGCCGGGGGCGGGAGCGGAGGCGGGTCCGGGGAGCCGGTGAGGGCGGGCGCCGGGTCCGCGCGGCGTGCGGCGGCCGGGTCAGGCGGGGCCGAAGAGGACCTTCGCCGTGCCCGGCGGCGCCGCCGGGTCGGCGCGGGTCAGCCGTACCCGCAGGGGCTCGCCGAGCGGGAGTTCGCCGTCGCCCGAGATCCGCGCCACCACGGCCGGGTCGGACAGCTGGACCGTCCCGGCCGTCGGGTCGCTCTCCTTCACATCGATGACCAGCCCGTCGAAGGTTTCGCCGACGCGGTCCCTGAGCAGGGCGGCCTCCACCAGGTCGACGCACTCGCGTTCCACGGCGCCCGCGCGGCGGGCGCCCGCCGCCATCTCCCCGGGGAGCGCGCCGAGCGCGGCGAGGACCCATTCGGGGACGCCCTGTCCGGCGTCTGCGGCCAGGCACAGTTCGCCGGTGTAGCGGTCGACGAGCCGCCGCAGGGGTGCGGTGCAGTGCGTGTAGGCGTGGGCGACGGCGGCGTGGACGGAGGGTTCGGGGATCCGGCCGCCGGTGAAGACGGTGTATCCGGCGCCGCGCAGCAGGCCGGTGCACTCGGCGAGGAAGGCCGCGTGGCGGGGCAGGTGCGGGTCGAGGGAGCGGATGACCTCGGCGTACGGGACATGGTGCGGCCAGTCGACGCCGAGGGCGCGCGCCGTCCGCCGGAGCCGGTCGACCGCGCCGAGCGGGGCGGTGGGGAGCGTCCGCAGGATTCCCGTACCGGATTCGGTCATGATGTCGGCCGCGGCCATCCCGGTGAGCAGGGACAGCTGGGCGTTCCAGCCCTCGACGGGAAGCGGGGCCCGGAAGCCGAGGACGTACCCGCCGTCGTGCCGGGCGATCTCCTGTTCGGGGACGGGGAGGGAGATGCCGCCGCGTTCGCGCTCCAGGGCCTCCCGCAGCGGGCCGATCTCCTTGAGCAGGGCGAGGGGTTCCGCGGCGGTGCCGTCGTCGATGAGGCGCTGGGCGGTGGCGTAGTCGAGGCGGGTCCGGCTGCGGACGAGCGCACGGCGGACTCCGGCGGCGACGGTACGGCCTTCGGCGTCGAGGTCGATGCGCCACAGCAGGGCGGGGCGGGTCTCGCCGGGCAGCAGGCTGGCGGCCCCGGCGGAGAGCACGGGCGGGTGGAGGGGGACGGGCCCGTCGGGGAAGTAGAGCGTCTGCACCCGCCGGTGGGCCTCGGAGTCGACCGCGCCGCCGGGGGCCGTGAAGGCGGCGACATCGGCGATGGCGTAGTGGACGCGGTAGCCGCCGCCGTCGCGCCGGGCGAGATGGACGGCCTGGTCGAGATCGGCGGAGCCGGGCGGGTCGACGGTGAAGAAGGGAAGTCCGGTGGCGTCGGCGGGGGCCGGGCCGGGCGGGCGGGGCGCCGCGGCGGCCCGTCCGGCCTCGTCGAGTACGGCGGCGGGGAAGCCGTCGGGCACGTCCAGGTGGGTGCGGAGCGCGCGCAGGGCCGGAGCGAGGTCGGCCTCGGCCGCGCCGCTGGTGCGCAGGGGGCGGCGGGGCATGAGTCGAGCGTAGGCCGCGGGGCGCGGGGGCGCGCGGCGAAGCGGCGGGTCCGGGAGGGGTGGGTTCCGGGAGGAGTGGGTGGGCGCGAGCCGGGCGGGGCGGGGTCGGGGCGCCGGGGCGCGGTCTTGGGGTGCGGTCCGGGCGGGCGGTCCGGGCGGGGAGGCTTCCGTGGCGGACGGCCCCGGTGGGCGTGGGACGAGTGGGCGCCCGACGGGTGGGCGCGGAAAGGGATGGCGAGGGTACGCCAGTGGGGTTTGGGGCGCCGATAACGCGACTGCCTGCGGTTTTGCCCGGGTGCCGGTGGCGGGGGCGGGACGTTCACCCGGTAGGGTGACTGTATGTAATGGTGACACTACCTACCGTGGAACCGCGGGGGTACGCATCGGGCCCCCGACCCGCGATCGGAGGTATCAGCATGCGCCGTCTCGCCACCCTTCTCGTCACCCTCGCCGCCGCGGCGGCGCTCACCGTCGCGGTGCCGCTGGCAGCGGCGCCGGTTTTCGCCGCGACCGGCGAGCTGGTCGTCAATCGCACGGTCCACCGCGACCCCGCCGGTTGTTACGGAAGCGACCGCCGTCCGCTCACCGTGGAGAACCGGACCGGCGCCTATGCCTGGATCCATGAGCGGGCCGACTGCGAAGGGCGGGTGATCGGTATCGTCCGGCCGGACCAGCACTCGGTCTGGGCGCTCGGAAGATCGGTCTCCATCGTCTGACCGGCGGTCGCCGACCGCTCCGGCGGCGGCCGCCGCGGCAGGGCCCCGCGCCCGCACGGCACCACCGCCCACCGGCTCCGGCGGGAGCGCCGCCCCACGGCCCCGCCGGGCGGGGCGTCCGAGGCCCGGCCCCCCTCCCCACACCCCCCGGGCCTCGGTCACTCCCGCACAACCTCACCCCGTTTCCCCTCTGCTCCCCTCCTCCCCCGCGCTCCCACGGCTCTCCGTACGGCTCCGGCCGGCCGTGGCAGGACGGGTCGGCGGCATCGCCGCCGGCCGCCCGGGGCCGGGCCGCCCGTCCTCCTCCCCGGGCGGCCCGGCCTCCCCGGGGGCGTACGCTGGCGCGGGGCCCATCCCCGCGCCCCGTCCCCGCCCGTGAGGAGATCGTTCGTGCTGGTCCTGCTGCCGCCGTCGGAAGGCAAGGCCGATTCGGGCCGTGGCGCCGCGCTGAAGCCGGAGTCGCTGTCGCTGCCCGGGCTCGCGGCCGCGCGGGAGGCCGTGCTGGACGAGTTGGTCCGGCTCTGCTCCGCCGACGAGGCCAAGGCGGCGGAGGTCCTCGGGCTGAGTGCGGGCCTCCGCGGCGAGGTCGCGAAGAACACGGCGCTGCGGACGGCCGGGGCGCGGCCCGCCGGGGAGATCTACACCGGGGTGCTGTACGACGCCCTGGGGCTGGCGAGCCTGGAGCCCGCCGCCAAGCGCCGGGCCCGGGCCTCCCTACTGGTCTTCTCCGGGCTGTGGGGCGCGGTGCGGGTGGGCGACCGGATCCCGTCGTACCGCTGCTCCATGGGCGTGAAGCTTCCCGGGCTCGGGGCGCTCGCCGCGCACTGGCGGGAACCGATGGAGACGGCGCTGCCCGAGGCGGCCGGCGGCGGGCTCGTTCTCGACCTGCGCTCATCGGCCTATACGGCGGCTTGGAAGCCGCGCGGCGAGGTCGCCGGGCGCACCGCGACGGTGCGGGTGCTGCACTCCCGGACGGTCGGCGGGGTCGAACAGCGCTCCGTCGTCAGCCACTTCAACAAGGCGACCAAGGGGCGGATCGTCCGGGACCTGCTGACCGCGGGGGCGAAGCCCAAGGGTCCGGCCCAACTGG
Organism: Streptomyces sp. NPDC003691; assembly: GCF_053981115.1. Lineage (NCBI taxonomy): Bacteria > Bacillati > Actinomycetota > Actinomycetes > Kitasatosporales > Streptomycetaceae > Streptomyces > Streptomyces sp. NPDC003691. Next base: position 22,702 of record NZ_JBSFNQ010000040.1, read on the forward strand.
TCGAGGCCCTGCGGGATCTGGGGCATGCGGTGGAGGTCGAGGCCCCGGCCCGCAAGGACCGGCCCTGGTCGCTGGATGTGGTGGTCACCGAGATCCACTGAACGGCCGCCGGGCCGCCGCACCACGCCACCGCGTTGCACAGAGCACAACGGTCGTTGCAGAGACTGTGGGCACCCGGCAGGATGGCCGTTATGACCTCCGTTCTTGATCTCGCGCCCGTGATTCCCGTCGTCGTCATCAAGGACGCCGAGGACGCCGTACCGCTCGCCAGGGCGCTGGTCGCGGGCGGTCTGCCCGCGATCGAAGTGACCCTGCGGACCCCGGCCGCACCGGACGCGATCCGGGCGATCGCCGCCGAGGTGCCCGGCGCCGTGGTCGGCGCGGGCACGGTGATCACCCCCGCCCAGGTGGAGACCGCGGTCTCCGCCGGGGCGCGGTTCCTGGTCAGCCCCGGCTGGACGGATGCGCTGCTGGACGCGATGCGCGACTCGGGAGTGCCGTTCCTGCCGGGTGTCTCCACGGTGTCGGAGGTGGTGGCCCTGCTGGAGCGCGGGGTTACCGAGATGAAGTTCTTCCCGGCGGAGGCCGCGGGCGGCAGGCCCTATCTGACCTCCGTCTCCGGGCCGCTCCCCCAGGCCCGGTTCTGCCCCACCGGCGGAATCTCGCGGGAGTCCGCCCCGGGCTATCTCGCCCTGCCGAACGTCGCCTGCGTCGGCGGCACCTGGATGCTCCCCCCGGACGCGGTCGCCGCCAAGGACTGGTCCCGCATCGAGGCCCTGGCGGCGGAGGCCGCGACCCTCGCCCCCTGAGACCCGGTCCCGCGGGCCTGCCCCGGCGCCGACCGGCGGGGTTTCCGGACGCGGCCCCGGATCGGAACGGCACCCGGCGCGTGCCGCCGGTCAAGGGCCGCGCGGGTGCCCACCGGGCTGCCGGGATTTCCCGGGTGCCGCCCCGCAGCCCGGCGAGCGCCGAAGCGCCCCCGAGTCGCAGCGCAGGGGAGCCGCATATCCGCTCTCCGGGCCGGACGGCGCTGCCGCGGGAACGGGCTCCGGGAACTACCGCACCTCCGGAACGATCCCTGTGACTCTTCCCGACCCCTCCGGGAAGGGGTCGCTTCCAGGAGCCGGGCCGTCGCGTCCAGGAGTCGAAAGGGCGGGGCGGCTGGGGCGTTGGGGCGGGTCAGCCCGTCGCGCCGAGAAGACTTCAAGTAGTGCATGGACTTTCCAATGATTTGATTGTCCATGTACTGTGCGGTTATGGATGATCGGCAGCTGACCGCAGAGCTTCACGACTACCTGTTCGCCATCCGCACCCAGGTGCACAGCGAGCTCAAGGAACTGGCCCGGGAAGCGGGACTGACCGACACTCAGACCGATGCGTTGTGGAGGCTGAGTCGCGGGCGCGAGATGACCGCGCGTCGTCTGGCCGACCTCTTGCACTGCGACGCATCAACCGCCACATCGATGATCGACCGACTGGAGAAGCGCGGCCTGGTCCGCCGCGTACCCCACCCCACCGACCGCCGCGCGAAAGTCATCCAGCTCACCCCCGAGGGATGCGCGCTGCGCGATCGCGTCATCCAGCACACCACCGAGTACTCCCCCTTCGCCCGCCTCGACCACGAGAGCAGGTTGCGCCTGCACACGCTTCTGCGCGAGGTGATCGACGCCCCCCACCCGGCGGGTCAGGCCGGCGGCGTCGGGGAAACCGTGGACAAGGAGCAGCGATGAGCAGCGGGATCGCGGTCATCACGGGCGGAGCCTCGGGCCTGGGCATGGTGATGGCACGCCGCCTGATCACGGCCGGTCAGAGCGTCGTCCTCGTCGGCCGGGACGCGGCGCGCGCCCGGGCCGCCGCCGACAGCCTGCGCGGCCTGGCCCCTGCGGGCAGCGACGCCGGACCGCCGCGGACGTACACCGCTGACCTGCAACAGTGGTCGCAGGTACAGACACTGGCAGCGAAAGTGGCCGCCGACGGACACCTGGTGAACGTCCTCATCAACAATGCAGGAGCAGCGTTTCCCCGATACGGACAGACGCCGGACGGCGTGGAACGCACGTACGCGCTCAACCACCACGCCCCGTTCCTGCTCACCCACGCCCTCCTGGCCGCAGGAGTACTCACGCGCGAAGCGCGGATCATCAACATGTCCTCGTTCGTGGAAAAACGCGGCACGCTCGACACCACCGATCCGGACGTCGCGGGAACGTCGTGGCGCAAGCGCTTCTACAACCAGCCCAAGGTCTACGCCACGAGCAAACTCGTCAGCCTCCTGGCTGCGCGAGAACTCGCACACCGCCTCCCCGACGGCATGAGCATCTACAACGCCAACCCTGGCATGGTCAAGGGCACCGCGATGAACAGGAACGCCGGCGGTCCGATGCGGCTGACCGCCCCGCTGTTCCGCCCGTTCGCCGTCACCCCGGACAAAGGCGTGCAAACCCCGGTCTGGCTCGCCAGTGCCTCGCCCGCACCGCACCCCAGCGGCGGCTTTTTCAGCGAGTCCCAGCCGGACACCCCTTCACGCCTGGCCCTGAACGACACCCTCGCCCGGACCGTCTACACGAAAACCGCAGCCCTCCTCGGAGTGGAGCCCCTCACGAGGTAGGGCCGGCCCGGAACCGGTTGTCACGCCGAGGTCGCAACTCCCTCGTCCTGCGGAGTACGCGGGCTGGGCACCGCAGCCCGGATGGACAGGTCCGGCTAGGTGTATTGACCACGAGCGTTGTTGACGCTGGTGGTCAATACACCTAGGCCCGCCGCAGGTGGGACGTGTCGTTCAGGAGGCGGACCGAGGCGTTGCCGTCGGCGTAGTACGCGACGGCCGATACGGATGCCGCCGACAGCTCCATCCGGAACAGGGACTCGGGCGGGGCGCCGAGGGCCAGCCGGACCAGGGTTTTGACCGGGGTCACATGGGTGACCAGCAGGACCGTGCGGCCGGGCGAGGCGGCGAGAAGCCGGTCGCGGGCGGCCGCGACCCGGCGGGAGACGGTGGTGAAGCTCTCCCCGCCGCCGGTGGGCGCGGCCTTCGCCGACGACAGCCAGGCCGCCAGATCCTCCGGATGGCGCTCCTGGACCTCCGCGAAGGTCAGTCCCTCCCAGGCACCGAAGTCGGTCTCCCGGAGGCCGTCGTCGACCCGGACGCCGAGGCCGAGCCGGGCGGCGACCGCCTCCGCGGTCTCCCGGCAGCGCTTCAGCGGTGAGCTGACGATCTCCTGGACCGTGCCGCGGGCGGCCAGGGCGGCCGCGACGGCCTCGGCCTGCCGCCGGCCCGCGGGCGAGAGCTCCGGGTCGCTGCCGCCGCTGCCCGAGAAGCGCTTCTCGGGGGTGAGGGCGGTCTCGCCGTGGCGCAGCAGGACGAAGGTGGTGGGGTTGCCCAGGTCGGCGGAGGCGGACCAGCCGACGGACGGCGTGCCCGCGGCCGCGGGCACGGCCTCCGGAACCTCGCCGCCGGAGACACCGGAGACACCGGAGCCGCCCTGGTCCCCGGCGGGAGCCTGGGCTGTCCGGGGCGCAGCACCGGCGAGCGCCGCGCGGGCGCGGGCCGCGCCCACCGTGGCGTCGCCGACCGCGCGGGGCTCCCCGGCCGAGGCGCGGGCCGCGGAGGTGTCGAGCGCGGCGGTGGAGCCGGACGGCTCCCACTGCCTGCCGCGCTTGCCCGCGTCCATCGCCTCGTTGGCGAGCCGGTCCGCGTGCTTGTTCCGCTCGCGCGGGATCCACTCGTAGCGCACGGCGGAGCGGGGGAAGATCTCCGCCGCCTCCGCCGCCAGCGGCTTCATATCGGGGTGCTTGATCTTCCAGCGGCCGGACATCTGCTCGACGACCAGCTTGGAGTCCATCCGGACCCGGACCGAGGCCTCCGGGTCGAGGGCGCGGGCGGCCCGCAGCCCGGCGATCAGCCCCTTGTACTCGGCGACGTTGTTCGTCGCGACGCCGATGTACTCGGCGGCCTCGGCGAGGGTCTCGCCGGTGGTCGCGTCGAGCACCACGGCGCCGTAGCCCGCGGGGCCCGGATTGCCCCGGGATCCGCCGTCGGCCTCGACGACGAACGAGGGCATCAGAGACCGGACTCGGCGGTGCGGACGAGGATCCGGCTGCAGTTCTCGCAGCGGACCACCTTGTCCGAGGCGGCGGACCGGACGTCGTTCAGCTCGGTGATGTTCAGTTCGAGACGGCAGCCCTCGCAGCGGCGCTGGTAGAGCCGGGCGGCCCCGATGCCGCCCTGCTGGACGCGGAGCTTCTCGTAGAGCTTCAGCAGGTCGGCGGGGACGGCGGCGGCGACCGTCTCGCGCTCCTTGGTGATCGTCGCGGACTGGTCGTCCAGCTCCTGCTGGGCGGCGTCGCGGCGGGCGGTGGCGTCGTCGGCCTTGGCCTGGACGGAGGAGACCCGGGCGGTCAGCTCGGTCACCCGCTCCTGGACGGCCTCACGGCGCTCCATCACATCGAGGACCACGTCCTCCAGATCGCCCTGGCGCTTGGCGAGGGAGACGATCTCCCGCTGGAGGCTCTCCAGGTCCTTGGGCGAGGTGATCGCGCCCGAGTCCAGCCGCTGCTGGTCGCGCGCGGCACGCTGGCGGACCTGGTCGACGTCCTGTTCCGCCTTGGTCTGCTCGCGAGCGGTGTCGCTCTCCTCGGTCTGCGCGGCGACCAGCAGATCGCGGAGCTGGGTGAGGTCCTTGGTGAGCGACTCCAGCTCCGCGTGCTCGGGCAGCGACTTGCGCTTGTGGGCGAGCTGCGACAGCCGCAGGTCGAAGTTCTGGACGTCGAGGAGTCGGATCTGGTCGGCGGGCGCGGCGTTCAGTTGGGGGCTCCAGAAGAAGAGGAAAGGGAAGCGGTATGGGATGACCAGGGGTCGGTGACCGTGGACGACACATGGACCCGCAGGTCCCAGCCGTGCCGGTCGGAGATCTCGTCGAGCTGGGCGGCCGCCTGTCCGCACCAGGGCCACTCGGTGGCCCAGTGGGCGGCGTCCACCAGGCCGAGCGGGGAGCGCTCGGTGGCCTCGGAGGCCGGGTGGTGGCGCAGATCGGCGGTGAGGAAGGCATCGACGCCGGCCGCGCGGACCGCGTCGAAGAGGCTGTCGCCGGAGCCGCCGCTGACCGCGACCTTCCGCACCACGGCGTCCGGGTCGCCCGCGAGGCGGATGCCCTGAGCGGTGGCCGGAAGGGTGCGGGCGGCCCGCTCGGCGAAGGCCCGGAGGGTCTCCGGCCGCTCCGGCTCGCAGATCCGGCCCAGGCCGCGGCGGCCCGACGGGTCGGTGGGGTCCGGCACCAGGGGCGCCACGACCTTGAGGCCGAGGGCGGCCGCGAGAGCGTCGGAAACACCGGGGTCCGCGGTGTCGGCGTTGGTGTGGGCGACATGGAGCGCGATGTCGTTCTTGATCAGGGTGTGCACGACGCGGCCCTTGAAGTGACCGGCCGCGACCGTCGTGGTCCCCCGGAGATAGAGGGGGTGATGGGCCACCACGAGCTGGACACCGAGTGCCACGGCCTCGTCCACGATCTGCTGGACGGGATCGACGGCGAACAGGACCCCCCGGACCTCGGCGTCGGGATCGCCGCAGACGGTCCCGACGGCGTCCCACTGCTCGGCCCGGGCGGGAGGCCACAGGGCGTCGAGGGCTGCGATGACTTCGGAGAGGCGGGGCACGGGACACAGGTTACCCGCGCCCTGCCCTCCCCCGGCCTGCCCTGTCCACAACTCCGGCCCGATCATCACACCGGAAAGGAGGGCTGTCGGGCCGCCCGGGTTCCCTCCGCCGCCGGTCCCCGCCGCACCCCCAGCACAACGGGCGGTTCTCGTCGGGGCGAATCGGCGCCCGGCCACCCTTATGTGTGAAGTGGGCGGGCCCGTGTTGTTCGGCAGGAAGTGCGAAATCTAGCTTCGTGCCCGGAGGTGACCAGTCGATGACAGCCTGTGCGGTCCAGCCGGTGGCGACGCGGTGGAAGGTGCCCGGCGGAGAAGACGGCCCCGGACACGGGACCGGGACCGGAAACGAGGCCGGATACGAAGCCGGGACCGGATACGGACCCGCCGGATCCGCTGATCCCGGTCCCGGGACCGGGATCAGCGGATCCGCGGCGACCGGTGTCGGCGGTGACCGGCTCCGGGACGGCGACGGCCCGCCCGTCCGCGGCGTTACCCCCGCGGACCGCGGCACGCTCACCGCGCCTCCCGCGGCCCCGGCCGCCGCCGTCCCCGCCCCGGCCCTGACGCTCTCCGCCGACGGCGCCTACGCGGCCGGGCTCGCGGGCACGGGCGACGCCCTCTACCCGGAGCGGTGGACCCTCGACGGGCCGGAGCCGTATGCCGTACCGCTGCCGCTCCACCAGCCGGAGGAGCGCGACACCACCGTGCTGCCGCTGGCGGACGGACGGGTCCTCATCCACCGCAGGACCGCGGGGCACCGGCTGTTCTCGCTGCTCTACCCGGCCGGCCGCGGGACCGGTGAACTCGTCCTCGGCTCGGTCCCGGCCCCGCACTCCGGGTACGGCCCCGCCGTACTGCTGCCGCCCGCGCCGGACGGCACCCGGGCCTACCTCCTGGTCCCCGGCCCCGGCCCCGGTCACAGCACCGGACACGGCCCCGGAAGACCGGGCGGCGGCCCGGGGTCCGGCGGGACCGTGACCACGGTCTGGCGGGTGGCCGGACACGGTGCCGCCGGTCCGGAACGCGTCGCCGAGGTGCCGGGCCGCTGCACCGGCGGCGTCTGGCTGGACCGTACGGGGCGGCTGCTCGCCCTGGACCGGCAGCGCGAGCCGGGCGGTCCGGTGAAGGCCGTCGCCGTCGACCTGGAGCGCGGCGGCGAGGTCTCGCCGCTGCTCCAGATCGCACCGGACAGCAATGACCGCCTGCTGCTCGCCGCACCCGACAGCGGACTGCTGGTCGTGCGCTCCGACGCCCCCGGCGAGGACCGGATCGGCTGGGGCGTCCTCGGGAGCGACCGCCCGGTCCGCTTCCCCGAGTGCCTGCGTCCGGCCGGCGGCACCCTCACCCCGTTCGCCGTCCAGCCCGGCCAGATCCTCCAGCCCGAGCGCTGCTCCGTCGCATTCACCGTCCGGACGAGTACGAGTACGAGTACGAGTACGAGTACGGGCACCGGCAGCCGGGCCGGGGCGGCCGTCTGGTGTCCGGAGGGCCGGGAGCTGCACCGTACGGCCGTACCGGACGGCTGGTTCCCGGGGACCGGCCGCTGGACCCCGGAGGGCGTACTGCACCTTCCGTACGCAACCCCCGGAACACCCTGCGGAGTGGCCCGGCTCACACCCCTGAAGGAGCGGGCCACCGGTCCCGGGGCCCCGGCCGCCGGGAAGGGCGCGGTTCCTGGGCCCGGACGGCGGCCGGCGGCCGCCCTGCGCCCCGTTCCCCTGCAGCAGGCACCGCTCGTGGGCCGCACACAGGCTGGCTAAACTCTCCGACCTGCGCGAAGTTCCGTCACTCGCCGGGGTGTACGAATGACCCGGCGCGGAACCGAGCGGCCGGTGAGCAGTGTCCGGTGACAGTGACAAGCAACCACTACGGGGAAGTTCCGAACCATGCCCGAAGCCCGAACCGACAATCCTCTGACCCACTCCCAGTCCCAGCCCCAGTCCCAGGCCGACGCCGCGGCGGCCGAAGCACACGGCAAGCACCGGGGCACGGCCGCCCGGGACGATGCCGCGGCCGAGCCCCACGGCAAGCACCGCAAGCCCGCGGCCGGGTGACCACGCGTCACCGCCGCCCCGGGCGGCGCCGTATCCCCCGCTGACCGCTTCCGCGGAACACGGGGCGGCGGGCCGCCGGATCAGCGCCGGGCCCGGTCACAGGAGGCTCCCCGAGCCCGTGGCCGGGCCCCGGCCGTGTCCGGGGCCGGGACCGGTGCCACCGGGTCCGGGGCGGACGGCCCATCCGGCCTGCGGCGGGGTTCGGCCCTTCGCAGCCACGCCCGACGCCCACCCGCCGCCCGCGGGGTTCAGCCCCTCCGCAGCCCCAGCACCTCCGTCGCGGCGAACGACTCCCCGGCCGGGAGGGCCGCGAAGTACGGAGTGAGCAGGGCATCCAGTTCGTCGTGGCCGAAACACTCCTTCGCCGTGTCGAACTTCGCCGCGACCCGGGGCCGCTCCACGACGGCGACCAGCCCGCCGTGGACGACGAACACCTGTCCGGTCACCCCCGCCGCGGCGGGCGCGGCCAGATAGCCGACCAGCGGGGCCACGTGTTCGGGCGCCAGTGGGTCCAGTTCGCCGCCGGCCGGTTCCCGGTACCCGGCGAAGACGTCCTCGGTCATCCGGGTGCGGGCCCGGGGGCAGATCGCGTTCGCGGTGACGCCGTACCCGGCCAGGGCGGCGGCCGTGGACGTCGTCAGACCGACCACCCCGCCCTTCGCCGCCGCATAGTTGGGCTGTCCGGCCGATCCCGCGAGGAACGCCTCCGACGCGGTGTTGACGATCCGGCCGTAGACCGGGCCGCCGGTCGCCTTGGCCCGCTCCCGCCAGTGGGCCGAGGCGAAGCGGACGGTGTTGAAGTGGCCTTTGAGATGGACCCGGATCACCGAGTCCCACTCCTCCTCGGACATCGAGAACACCATCCGGTCCCGGAGGATGCCCGCGTTGTTGACGAGGACGTCGAGCTTGCCGAACCGCTCCACGGCGAGCGCGACCAGCTCCCGGGCCCGCGCGAAGTCGGCGATGTCCCCGTGGTGGGCGACGGCGTTCCCGCCCGCGATACGGATCTCCTCGGCGACCTGCTCGGCGGGGTCCGGGGAGGAGCGCCCGGAACCGTCCCGGCCGGGCTGCCCATAGTCGTTGACGACGACGCCCGCCCCGAGGCGCGCCAGTTCGAGCGCCTCGGCGCGGCCCAGGCCGCGGCCCGCGCCCGTGACGATCGCGGACAGTCCGTCCAGTGGCAGTGTCATCCGGTCCGGTCTCCTTTCGGTCGGTAGGTCGGCCAGCCGGCCGGACGGGCCCGGCGGCGCGCGCCGCCGGGCCCGTCCGGCCCTCAGATCTCTATGCAGGTACGGAGTCCGGCGCCGGTACGCATCAGCTCCAGTGCCTCGTTGACCCGGGCGAGCGGCAGCCGGTGGGTGATCAGCCCCTCCAGGTCGATACGGCCCGCGCGCCACAGCGCGATGGAGCGCTCGAAGGAGGCCAGGGCGTCGCCGCCGCCGTACATCGACGGCAGGATCCGCTTCTCGTCGAAGAACAGCTCGAACATATTGAGCTGGAGCATGTCGTCCATGGCGCCCGCGCCGACGACGCAGAGGGTGCCGCCGCGGCGGGTGGTCTCGTAGGCGGTCCGGGCGGTCGCCGACTTCCCCACCACCTCGAAGACGTAGTCGAATCCCTCGCCCGCGGTGAGCCGCTGCTTGGCGTCGCCGAGGGCTTCGGGGGCGACGGCCTCGGTGGCGCCGAAGCGGAGCGCCGCCTCGCGCCGGGCCGGTACCGGGTCCACGGCGACGATCTCAGCCGCGCCCTTGAGCCGGGCGCCCTGGATGGCCGAGACACCGACACCGCCGCAGCCGATGACCGCGACCGAGGAACCGGCCGTGACATCGGCGGTGTTGACGGCGGCCCCGAGTCCGGTGGTCACCCCGCAGCCGATGAGAGCCGCGATGTCGTACGGGACGTCGTCCGGGATCGGTACGGCCGCGTCCGCGGAGACGACGACCTCTTCGGCGAAGGTGCCGGTGCCCGCGAAGCCGAAGACGTCGCCGGAGGCGCGGCGGAAGTTGGGGGTGCCCGCGTTCATAAAGCCGGCCAGGCACAACTGGCTCTGGCCGCGGCGGCAGGACGGACAGGCCCGGCAGGCGGGGAGCCAGCAGATCAGCACCCGGTCCCCGGGTTTGACGCCGGTGACGCCGTCGCCGGTGTCGAGTACGTCGCCCGCGGCCTCGTGGCCGGGCACGAAGGGCACGGGCTGCGGCAGGACACCGCTCATGGCGGAGAGGTCCGAGTGGCAGAGCCCGGTGGCCCGGATCCGGATCCTGACCTTTCCGGGGCCGAAGCCCACGGCCTCCACATCGTCGAGGACTTCGAGCTTCTCCTGCCCGGTCTCGTGCAGTACGGCTGCGCGCACGGTACGGCTCCTCTCGTGTCGTTGTCCCCGGCCCGGGGACGGGATCCGGGCCGGATTCGGGCCGGAAACGAGTCGGGCGACCGGCCCATCAACCGGTCCATCGGTCGGTCCATCGGTCGGCGGGTCCGTCAGGCGGCCGCTCGGTCCTCGGTCGGTCAGCGGGTGTCAGGCGGCCGGTGTCAGGCGGTCGGCCGGTCGGTCAGGCGGCCGGTCGCCGCCGGGAGGTGGTGCCGGCACAAGGCGGCGGGACGGCAGGGCGGCGGGCGCACAGTCTCAGTCGTGTTCCACGACCGTGTCGGCGAGTACGGGCGTGTCCCCCCGCTCGACCGCCCCGACCTCGACCCGCACCCGCCCCCCGCCCTCCGCCCACATCCGGATCCGGAGCGTCTCGCCGGGGAAGACGACCCCGGCGAAGCGGGTGTCGTACGAGCGGACCCGGGCCGCCTCGCCGCCGAGGACGGTGTCGACGACGGCCTTGAGGGTCATTCCGTAGGTGCAGAGCCCGTGCAGGATCGGGCGGTCGAAGCCGGCCAGCGCGGCGAACTCCGGATCGGCGTGGAGCGGGTTGAGGTCGCCGGAGAGCCGGTAGAGCAGCGCCTGGTCGGCCCGGACGGGCCGGTCGACGGTCTTGTCGGGTTCACGGCCGGGCGGTTCGGTACGGGTGGAGGGGCCGCGTTCGCCGCCGAAGCCGCCCTCCCCCCGGACATAGATCCGGGAGTCGCTGGTCCACAGCGGCCCGTCGGCGTCAGACGCCTCGGTCCGCAGGACGACCACGGCGGCCTTGCCCTTGTCGTGGACCGCGGCGACCCGGCTCGCCGAGACGGCGGTGCCGACGGGCGGGATGGGGCGGTGCAGCCGGACGGTCTGGCCGCCGTGCAGCACCGCGGTGAGGTCGAGGTCGAGCCCGGGGGCCGAGAGACCGCCCGCGATGCCCCTGCCCCCGCCCGCGACGGTCGCGAAGCTCGGCAGGACCTGGAGCCGGGACTCCAGGGTGTAGCGGAGTTCGGCGGGGTCGGTCGGCGGGATCCCGGCGCCGATGCCCAGATGGTAGAGCTGGACATCGCGGTGGTCCCACGAGATGTCGGCGGTACGGGGTCCGGCGGCGAGGGCCCTGGCGGGGTCGATGGGCATAAGGCTGCTGCTCCCTTGCTGGAAGAGACCGGGCCCGGTCCGGAGGGCGGCCGCAGGGGGCTCCCCGGCGGTCCGCGGTGCCGGAAGACCTCGGCGCGACCGTCCGCACCGTCGGCCGCGCCGAGGTCGTACGGGGCCGGACCCCCGGGGGCGGGTCCGGTGGTTCCGCCGGCCCGCGGCGCCCCTTCTCCCGGCGGCCGGGTGGCGCGCCCCGGGACATTGCTGGAACGTGTTCTCGTCCGGTGGGGCCATGTATAACGCAGGCCCCGGCACAAGGGAATGCCCCTGACAGGCCGTCAGGAAAATATCTGATGCAACGTCAGATAGTTGGCCCGGGGATACGGGGCCACCGTGTCACTGGGACAGGAAGGACACCGGCGGACATACCCTGCGCCCATGGAAGAAATGCCCCGGGACCATCGCCCGGCCGTGTCCGTTCGGATCCTGCTCGCCGGGGACGGCGGGGCGACCGGTGGCGCCCTGGCCCTGCTGCTCGGGATGGAGCCGGGGTTCGCGGTGGTCTCGCAGGTGGGGCGGGGCGAGGATGTGGTGCCCGCGGCCCGGGAGCGGCGGCCGGATGTCGCCCTGCTGGACGCGGTGCTGCCGGACGGCGACGGCCTCGACGCCACCGCCCTGCTGCTCGGCGAGGTGCCCGAGTGCCGGGTGCTGGTCCTGACCGGTTCCGGGCGGCCGGGGCTCGTGGAACGGGCCCTGGCCGCCGGGGCGGCGGGCCTGCTGGTGAAGGACGGCCCGCACGACGAACTGGTCCGGGCCGTCCACCGCTGTCTGACCGGGGAGACCGTGATCGACCCGGCCCTGCTGCCCGGGGACGCCGCCGCCGGGGGACGCCGCGACCGCCCGGGGGACCCCGGGCCGTCCGGCGGCTGAGCGGCACACCCGGGCCCGGCGAGCGCATCCGCCCCGGCCCCGCCACCGGCTCCGGCCAGGTGGAACCGCCCCCGCCGTACGGCCACCCGCCCACCCCGCCGCCCGCCCGCCGGGCCCCGCCGCCCCGCCACCCGGCCGCAGGGCTCCGCCGCGTCATTCCGGCCGTCGCGCCCCGCGGGCTACCGCTCCCGCTCCCCGTCCCCCCGCGGCAGCCAGAGCAGCATCAGCAGCGCGGCCGTGAACAGGGTGACCGCGCCACAGCGGAAGGCCAGGGCGTAACCGGCCGTCAGCGCCTCCGGGGAGGTGCCGCCGCCGGTCCGGGACGCGGCGACCGTGGAGAGGACCGCGAGGCCCAGGGCACCGCCCATCGTCCGGGAGGTGTTGATCAGCCCCGAGGCCAGCCCCGCGTCCTCCGCGGGCACTCCGGCCGTGGCGAGCGCGGAGAGCGGGGTCGCCGCCAGGCCGATGCCCATCAGCATCAGTACGCCGGGGCCGAGTACGGCGGTGGCGTAGCTTCCGTCGGCGGTCATGGCCGACTGCCAGGCGAAGCCCGCGGACGCCACCAGCGCGCCGCCCACGGCGACCGTCCGCGCCCCCGCCCGGGCCATCAGCGGCGGCGCCAGCTTCGAGCCGACGACGATGCTGATGGAACTGGGTATCAGCGCGACCCCGGCCGCCAGCGGGCTGTAGCCCAGCACGTTCTGCGCGTACATCGTCATAAAGAACCAGGAGGCGAAGGAGGCCGAGCCGGTCAGCAGCATGGTCGCGTTGGCGGCGGTCACCGCCCGGGACCGGAACAGCTTCAGCGGCATCAGCGGGACCGCGGTCCGCGCCTCCACCACGACGAACGCGCCGATCAGCAGCAGCCCGGCGGCCAGCGGCAGCAGGGCCGAGGTCCCCCAGCCGGACGCCTCGGTCTCCACCACGCCGTAGGCGAGGGCCGCCAGACCGGCCGTGGCCAGTACGGCCCCGGGGAGGTCGAGCCGCCGCTCTCCGGCGGCGCGCGCTCCGGCGAGCCACACCACGGCTCCCGCCAGGACCACCGCCCCGACCGGCACGTTGATCAGCAGCACCCAGCGCCAGGAGAGAAGGTCCGTGAGCAGCCCGCCGACCAGCCCGCCCGCGGCACCGCCCGCGGCCCCCACCGCGGCCCAGGTGCCGATCGCCCGGGTGCGGGCCGGGCCCGCGGGCACCGCGGCCATGATGATGGTGAGGGTCGCCGGGGCCAGTACCGCGGCCCCCAGCCCCTGGACGGCACGGGCGGCGAGCAACTGCCAGCCCTCCTGGGCCAGTCCGCCCGCCAGGGAGGCGACCGTGAACAGCCCGAGCCCGACGAGGAACATCCGCTTGCTGCCGAAGAGGTCGGCCGCGCGCCCGCCGAGGAGCATGAATCCGGCGAAGGCGATGGTGTAGGCGTTGAGCACCCACTGGAGTCCGGTGGTGGAGAGCCCGAGGTCGGCGCGCATCGACGGCAGGGCCACATTGACCACGGAGACGTCGAGGACGACGAGGAACTGTCCGGCGCAGACGGTGAAGAGGACCAGCCAGGTCGGCACGGAACGCTTCGGCGGGCCCGGCACGGCGGGGTTGCCGCCGTCCGGACGGCCCGGTCCCCCGCCGAAACCGGGGCCGGTGCCGGGGGGTATGGAGGGGTCGAGGGGTACGGCGGGGTCGAGGGGTGAGCCGGAAGCGCTTTCGGACGGGCGGTGCGGTCGCGAGTGGGGCATTGCGCCATCGTCCCAGCGAAGTCCCGAACGCACATCCGGGTTGTGGACGACGGCGGCCCGGGGCCGCACCCGGCGCGCGGCCCGGACGCTCCGGCACGCACCCCTCGACCGGCACCGCACCCCGCGCCCCGGGCCCGCACCCCCCGACCGGCACCGCGACCCGCGCCCCGGGCTCCCTCACCCCGGCCCGCCCCCGCCCCCGCTACCGGGCCCGGAAGAGCGTGACCACCGCGGCCCCGCCGAGTCCGATGTTGTGCGCCAGCCCCACCCTCGCCCCGGCGACCTGCCGGGCCCCGGCCTCGCCCCGTAGCTGCCAGACCAGTTCGGCGGTCTGCGCCAGCCCGGTGGCGCCCAGCGGATGCCCCTTGGAGATCAGTCCGCCCGACGGATTGACCACCCACCGGCCGCCGTAGGTCGTCGCCCCGTCCGCCACCAGCTTTCCGGAGCCGCCGTCCTCGCACATGCCGAGCGCCTCGTAGCTCAGCAGTTCGTTCACGGAGAAGCAGTCGTGCAGTTCGACCACGTCGACGTCCTCTATCCCCAGCCCCGACGATTCGTATGCCCGGCGGGCCGCGGCCCGGGACACCGGCCGCCCGACGACATCCAGACAGGAGCCGGAGGCGAAGGTCTCGCCGGTGTCGGTGGCCATCGCCTGGCCCGCGATCTCCACGGCCCGCGCCGCCGCCTCGGCGCCGCGTCCCGGCAGTCCCCTGCGCTCCCGCAGGAAGCGTTCGGACACCACGACGGCCGCCGCGGCGCCGTCCGAGGTCGGCGAGCACTGGAGTCGGGTCAGGGGCGGATGGACGGCCGGGGCGGCGAGCACCTCGTCGACGGTGTACACGTCCTGGAACTGGGCCCGTGGATTGTGCGCGGAGTGCCGGTGGTTCTTGGCGGCGACCGCGGCCAGTTGCGCCTCGGTGGTGCCGTACCGCTCCATGTGCTCACGGGCCGCGTTGCCGAAGAGCTGGGCGGTCGGCGGGGCGGCGGTGAAGCCGTGGGCGGCCGCCATGATCCCGTAGTGCCGGGCGACGGGTGAGGCGGCGAACCCGCTCTCGGCGTCCGGGCCGCCGCCCAGGGGGCCCTTCTTCATCGTCTCGAAGCCGAGGGCCAGTACGCAGTCGGCGGACCCGCCCTCGACGAGTTGGCGGGCGAGCATCAGGGCGGTGGCGCCGGTGGCGCAGTTGTTGCTGACGTTGTAGACGGGGATGCCGGTCAGTCCGAGGGTGTAGACGGCGCGCTGTCCGGCGGTGGAGGGCTGGAAGCAGTAGCCGACGACCGCCTGTGCCACGTCCTGGTATCCGATTCCGGCGTCGGTGAGGGCCTCCGTACCCGCTTCCCGGGCCAGTTCCCAGTACGGCCGGTCCGGTGCTCCGGGTTTCCCGAACGGGGTGGTGCCGACGCCGAGGACAAAGCTCCGGGCGCTGGTCGTCATCATGTCCCTGCTCCTTCCGTCCGTGCCGGGCGGCCGGTACGCGACCGGCCTGCCCCGGGACCGACCGGCCGGTACGCGACCGGTCAGTCCCGGGGCAGGCCGAGGATCCGCTCGGCCACCACATTGAGCTGTATCTGGGTGGTGCCGCCCGCGATGGTCAGGCACCGGGACAGCAGCAGCTCCCGGACGGCCCCCTCGCCCGCGCCCTCGCACACCGCGCCCGCCGGGCCGAGGAGTTCCAGGCGGAGTTCGGCGGTCCGCTGCTGGTGCCGGGTCTGGACGAGTTTCCGTACGGAGGCGCCCGGGCCCGGTTCGAGGCCGGAGACCTGCCGGAGGGTCGTCCGCAGCGCGAGACAGCCGAGGGCGTGGGCCTCGGCCGCCAGGGCCCCGACCCGGGCCCGCCGGGCGCCGTCCGGTCCGGGCACGGCGGCCAGCAGCGCTTCGAGCCCGCTGTCGAAGCCTGTCTGGTCGGCCATGTGGACGCGTTCGTTGCCGAGGGTGTTGCGGGCCACCCGCCAGCCGTCGCCGGTCTCCCCCACGACGGAGTCGGCGGGCAGCAGGGTGCCGTCGAACCACACCTCGTTGAAGACGGAGTCGCCGGTGATCTCCCGCAGCGGCCGGACGGTGACTCCCTCGCAGGCCCGCAGGTCGACGACGAAGTACGTCAGCCCCCGGTGCCGGGTCGAGCCGGGGTCCGTACGGGCCAGCAGGATCCCGAGGTCCGCCTTGTGCGCGGCGCTGGTCCACACCTTCTGGCCGGTGACCCGCCAGCGGCCGTCGGGAAGGTGTTCGGCGCGGGTGGTGAGCGCCGCCAGATCCGATCCGGCGCCCGGTTCGCTGAACAGCTGGCACCAGCGGAGCCGGCCCGCGAGGGTGCCGGGGACCAGCCGTTCCTGCTGTTCGGGGGTGCCGTGGGCGATCAGCGACGGTACGACCCAGGCCGCGACGGACAGTCCGCTGAGCCGTACTCCCGCGTCGGCCAGCTCCCGCTGGACGGCCAGTTGCTCCACGGGTCCGGCGCCGAGGCCGTACGGCGGCGGCAGATGGGGGGCGGCGAGACCGCTCGGCGCGAGGGCACGGCGGGCGGCGGCGGGGTCGAGGCCGCGGGCGGCGGCAATCGCCGTCCGTACCCGCCGCCGGTGGCGGGCGGCCGCGGGCGGCAGTTCGGTACGGAGTTCGCGGCGGGCCCCGGCGGCGGCCAGCCGGGCGGCGTGCGGCAGCAGATCGTCCGGGGTACCGGCGAGCTGCCGGGCGACGACGGCCCGGCGCAGCAGGAGATGGGCGTCGTGCTCCCAGGTGAAGCCGGTGCCGCCGAGGATCTGGATGCAGTCCTTGGCGCAGGTGTACGCGGCGTCGAGCGCGGCGGCCGCGGCGAAGGCGGCGGTCAGGGCACGGCCGGGGTACGGCTCGGGACCGGGCGCCGGAGGGCCGGTTTCACCCGCGGCGGTCGCGGCGTCCCAGGTCAGTGCCCGCGCCTGCTCCAGGCCGAGCAGCATTTCGGCGCAGAGGTGCTTGACCGCCTGGAAGCGGCCGATGGGGCTGCCGAACTGCTCTCGTGTCTTCGCGTGTTCAACGGCGGTGGCCAGCGCCCGGGCGGCGACTCCGCAGGCCTCGGCGGCCAGCAGGACCGCGCCCAGGTCCCGGACGAGTCCGGGGTCGGCGGCGGCCGGTCCGGCGATCCGGGAGGCGGGGACACGGACGGCGGTCGCGGTGACCTCGGCCGTGGGCCGGACGGGGTCGGCGCACGGGTGCACCCGGACGGTGAACGCGTCCGCGTCGGCCGCCGCCCATACCGTCCCCTCGGCGGTACGGGCCGCGATCAGCAGCAGATCGGCATGGCCGCCCCCGAGGACGGGCGGCGCGGTGCCGTCGACGACCAGCCCGCCGCCGGGCTCGCGGACGGCGGTCAGCCCGCCGGGGCCGAGGGCGGCGGCCGCGACCCGGCGGCCGCCGGCGAGTGCGGCGACCAGGTCGTGCCGGCCGGAGCGGCGCAGGACTTCGGCGGTCAGGGCATGGCCGGGGTACGGCCCGGGGAGCAGTCCGGCCCCGGTCTCCTCCAGCGCCACGGCCAGGTCGAGCAGGGTGCCGCCGCCACCGCCGTGCTCCTCGGGGAGATGGATGCCGAGGAGGCCCTGGGCGGCGGCGCCGTCCCAGTAGGCGGGACGTCCGGGCTGGTGCTCCGGCAGCGGGGCGTCGAGCGCCTTGCGTATCTCTTCGGGCGGTACGGCCCGGGCCAGCCAGTTGCGCACGGACCGGGCGAGCTCCTGGTGTTCGCGCGTGATTCCGATGCCCATGGGCGGCAGGGTAGAACACGTTTCAATCTGACGGTAGGTCAGATGCGCGACGGGATACGCCGCCGGACCGCCCGGGCGGTCACGCCCGGGCGGGACGGAGTCGGGCAGCAACCTCGGGCGGTCCCTGCGAACGCGTTCGCACGAGGCACGCCGAACGTGCCGTACTGCCCGCGCCCCGGTAACGCGGCCGCGGCCCGGACACACTCCCGGACGAACGCCCGCCCCGCCCGGCACCCCCGCGGATCCGGTCCGCCGTCGACCCGACGGGACCGGTGGGGCACCATGGTCCGCCGGGCCCGTACCCGTACATCCGTACGGAGACGGTCCGGCAGCACCGCATATCCGTACGGCGTCGGCGCCCGCGCAGCCGCCGCCCGCACCACCGAAGGACACCGCCATGAGCCACACCCCCTCCCCCGCGCCGGAGGTCCTCGACGCGTTCACGGCGGCCAAGGGCTTTATGCCGCCCGCCGAGGGGCTCGCGCTGTACGCGGCGGCGGCCGGGGCGGCGGCCCCCGGACTGCCGCTGCTGGAGGTGGGGACGTACTGCGGCCGGTCCACGATCCTGCTGGCGGCCGCGGCCCGGGCCGCCGGAACGACCGCCGTCACCGTGGACCACCACCGCGGCAGCGAGGAGCAGCAGCCAGGCTGGGAGTACCACGACCCGTCGCTGGTCGACCCGGAGGCCGGGCTGATGGACACCCTGCCGACCTTCCGCCGGACCCTGCTGCGGGCCGGGCTTGAGGACCATGTGATCGCGATCGTCGGCCGGTCGCCGCAGGTGGCCCGGGTCTGGGCCGCCCCGCTCGGACTGGTGTTCATCGACGGCGGACACACCGACGAACACGCCACCGCGGACTACGAGGGCTGGGCGCCCCATGTCGCCGAAGGCGGGCTGCTGGTCATCCACGACGTCTTCCCCGATCCGGCGGACGGCGGCCGGGCGCCCTTCCGGATCCATCAGCGCGCACTGGCGTCGGGCGCGTTCACCGAGATCTCGGTGACCGACTCGCTGCGTGTCCTGCGGCGTATCGGCCCGGGAATCTGATGTCCCGGGGCTAGGCTCGCGGTCGTGTCGGACAACGAGCACGGCCAGCACGACGAGCAGGACCGGCCCGGCGGCCACGACGAGCGCGGCGGGCACGACGAGCAGCACGAGCGCGGCGGGTACGACGGCCACCGGGGCGGTGACGGCGCCGGACCGCAGGCGCCGCGCGCACGGTCCGGACCGGCCGGTGGGCCGCGTACGGAACCTCTTACCGAGCCGGGTACGGAGCCGGGCCCGGCCGGACCGGTGCCCCCCGCCCGTCCCCGGCGGCGCGTCCGGCGGGCCGTGGCGGCCACCGCCGTCGTCGTTCTGGCCGGTGGCGCGTTCGCCGGGTGGCTCTCCTGGCGGGCCGTCGGCGAATCCTCCTCCCCCGGGGACGGCCGGGCCCTTCCGGCGGCCGCCGCGGACGGCCGGACCGGCCGTACCCCGGACGGTTCCGCGGACGGCCGCACCGGCTCCCGTACCGACGACCGGCCCCCGGCCACCACCCGGGGCACCCGCGAGGGACGCCTCAGCGGCCGGACCATCGTGATCGACCCCGGCCACAATCCCGGCAACTTCCGCCATTCCACCGAGATCAATCGGCTCGTCGACGTCGGAACCCATCGCAAGGAATGCGACACGACGGGTACGGAGACCGAAGACGGTTACACCGAGGCCGCATTCACCCGCGATGTTTCACAGCGTCTCCGCACCCTCCTCGAAAAGGAGGGCGCACAGGTCGTCGTCACCCATGAGGAAGGCGAGCGGGCCTTCGGCCCGTGCATCGACGAACGGGCCCGGATCGGCAACGAGGCGAAGGCCGACGCCGTCATTTCCGTACACGCCGACGGATCGGCGGAGGGCCACCGGGGATTCCATGTGATCCTGCCCGGAAAGGTCGTCTCGGGCGGCGCGGACACCACCGCGATCGTCGATCCCTCCCGGCTGCTCGGGGAGCGTGTCGTCGACGCCTTCGCCCGGGCCACGGGCTCCGCCCCGGCCAACTACCTGGGCGGCGGAACCGGTCTGGACGTCCGCACCGACCTGGGCGGGCTCAACCTCTCGACCGTGCCCAAGGTGTTCGTCGAGTGCGGGAACATGGGCGACCCGCGGGACGCCGCACTGCTCGCGGACGGCGCCTGGCGGCAGCAGGCCGCGCTCGGTATCGCGGAGGGGCTGGGCGCGTTCCTCGCCCCCGCCGTCTGAACCACCACGACCGTTCCTTCCAGGCAGTTCCTCCGCGGCAGTTCCTTCCAGGCAGTTCCTCCGCGGCCGCGCCGCCGCTTCCGTCCGGCACTTCCGTCCGGCACTTCCGTCCGGCACTTCCGTCCGGCACTTCCGTTCCGGCCCCGCGGGGCCGGACGGAACGGACGGCACGTATTCCGCACTCCTTCCGCACTCCGTATTTCCGCGCGGCCCGGATCGCGGCGCGATCACGGCGGACCGCACCCGCCGGTATCGGACCGAATCCGACCGTTCCCCGGACCATTCCGGCGCATTCCGGCCCACTGCCCCGCGGGCTCCTTCCGGCGGAACTCCAGGGCCCGCCCGCGCCCTTCCCCGCCCTTCCCCACCGCGGCCGCCGTCCAAGATCCCGATCCGGTTCCGATCGGGTTTCCATCCGGTCCCTTCGCGGGCGCCCGTCCCTGTGAGTCCGTATACCGGGCAGACGCAGGGAAGCGTCAGACGATAGATTCACCCCGGGTGACGGGGGAGTCCCCGCACTTGCGCCGAGCGCCCCGATGCGACGACGACCCGAGACGACCGACGAAGGATTCTCACGTGAACATCCGCTCCCTCACACGAGGCGACGGCGTGGTGATCGGAGCAGCCGTACTGCTGTTCATCGCCTCGTTCCTCGACACGTTCGACTGCGCCGGAACCCGGTGCGACGACGTGCCGAACGCCTGGGACAACGGGGCCCTGCTCCTGGGGGTCTACCTCGCCGGCGTGATCGGCGCCGCGCTGATCGTGCTCTCGCACCTGCTGCCCCGCGCGCCGAAGGTCCTCGGTATCGAGCTGGGCGACATCGGCGTGGTCGCCACGGTCCTCGCCGCCTGGACCGCACTCGGCGCGATCTTCGACCCGTCGGGCTCCTTCGACATGGGCGAGTTCAGCCTCGACGCCGGTACCGGGCTGATCCTCGGCCTGATCGCGGCGCTGCTGCTGGCCGCGGGCGCGCTCTGCGGCCGGCTGGTGCCCGCGTTCAAGGCCCCGCTGCTGGGTACCCCGAGCCCGGCGGCGCCCCCGTCGCCGTACGGCGGCCACCCGCAGGGCGGCTACGGCTACCCGGGCACCCAGCAGCAGCCGTACCCCGGCCAGGCCGCGCAGCACGGCGCCCCGGGTGCCACCCCGCCCGGCGGGGCGCCCGGCGCCCCCGAGTTCGCGCCGTTCTGGTTCGCGGTTCCGGTGGCCCGTCCGCTGTACCCGGAGGACGGCTCCCCGACCCCGATCGCCGAACTGGCGCCCGGCACCTGGTACCTCGCCGTGGACCAGCGCGGCCAGGCCCTGGTGGCCCAGACCCAGGACGGCCGCCGGGGCGTCCTCCAGGACACCACCGGCATCCAGCGCGGCTGACGCCTGCACGACCTTGCGGCCCCCCGCCCCTTCCGGGCGGGGGGCCGTCGCCGTATTCTGACGCACCATCAGAAAGGTTCGGCGGTGAACCGGCCGCGGAAGGGCGGGTGGCGCCGTGCGACTGGGACTGGCCCTCGGCTACTGGGGCCGCGGCCCCGATCCGGACCGGCTCGGTCTCGCCCGGGAGGCCGAGCGGCTCGGCTACCACTCGGTGTGGACGTCGGAGGCCTGGGGCTCGGACGCCTTCACCCCGCTGACCTGGATCGCCGCGCACACCTCCCGGATCCGGCTCGGTACCGCCGTCGCGCAGATGGCGGCGCGCGCCCCCACCGCCACCGCGATGCACGCCCTCACCCTGGACCATCTCTCCGGCGGCCGGATGATGCTGGGCCTCGGCCTGTCGGGGCCGCAGGTGGTCGAGGGCTGGTACGGCCGCCCCTTCCCCGCCTCCCCGCTGACCGCGACCCGGGAGTACGTCGAGGTGGTCCGCCAAGTGCTGCGCCGCGAGGGGCCCGTGGTGTACGAGGGGCGCTACCACTCCCATCCGTACGGCGGCGCCGACGGCACCGGCCTCGGCCGCCCACTGAAGCCGATCACCCATCCGCTCCGGCCGGACCTGCCGGTCCTGCTGGGCGCGGAGGGGCCGAAGAACGTGGCGCAGACCGTCCGGATCGCCGACGGCTGGCTGCCGCTCCTCTGGTCGCCGCTGCGGCCCGGGGTCTACGCGGACTCCCTCGCCCCGCTCTCCGGCCGCACCGGTGACTTCATGATCGCCCCCCTGGTGCGGGCCACGGTCTGCGACGACGTGGCACAGGGGCTGCTCCCGGTGAAGACGATGCTCGGCTTCTACATCGGCGGCATGGGACACCGCAGCCGCAACTTCCACGCCGATCTGATGGCACGGATGGGGTACGAGGCCGAGGCCCGGCGCGTACAGGAACTCTTTGCGCAGGGGCGCCGGGCGGAAGCGGTGGCGGCGGTCCCCGACGCGTTCGCCGACGAGATCTCCCTGGTCGGACCGCGGGCGAGGATCGCGGAGCGGCTGGAGCACTGGCGCGCGACCCCCGTGACGGATCTCCTTGTCACGGCGCCGGACCCGGCGACGCTGCGGGTGCTGGCGGAGCTGGTGCTCTGAGCCCCGTCGCCCCCGTCGCCCCCGGGCCCGGCCCCGTCCGCACCGGCCCCGGCGGCTCCGGCGGCTCCCGGCGGGCGGACCGGCACACCCGCGCGCCCCGCCTCCGCCGGCCCGCTCCGCTGGCCCGGCCCGGCCCGGCCCGGCCCGGCCCCCTACGGCAGCCCGCAGCAGTCCGGCACGAGGCCCTCCGGCAGGTCCGTACCGCCGAACACGGCCCGGGTGGGCCGGTCGCCGCCGAGCGCGGCGGCCGCGAGCAGCAGGGAGCCCGCGGTCCAGGTGGTCCGCTCCTCCGGCCAGACCGCGTCGTCCTCGAAGACGTACCCCGTCCAGTACATCCCGTCGTCGGCCCGCAGATGGCCGATGGACCGCAGTACCTCGTGCGCCCGCTCCGGCTGCCCGGCCGCCCAGAGCGCCAGGGCCAGTTCGCAGCTCTCGCCGCCGGTCACCCAGGGGTTGGGCAGGACGCAGCGGACCCCGAGGCCGGGCACCACGAATTCGTCCCAGCGCTCGTCGAGCCGGGCCCGCGCGGCGGCGCCGGTGACCGCGCCGCCGAGTACCGGGTAGTACCAGTCCATCGAGTAGCGGTCCTTGTCGAGGAACCGCTCGGGGTGGCTCCGGATCGCATGGGCCAGCGCGCCCGCCGCCAGCTCCCAGTCCGGCTGGGGCTCACCGCGCTCCTCGGCGATCGCCAGCCCGCAGCGCAGCGCATGGTGCACGGACGAACAGCCGGTCAGCAGCGCGTCGGTGACCGCGGTGCCGTCGGCTTCGCGCTTCCAGCCGATTTCGCCGCCGGGCTGCTGGAGGCGGAGCACGAAGTCCAGCGCGGCGCGCACCACGGGCCACATCCGGTCCAGGAAGGCCGGGTCGCCGGTGGCCAGCCAGTGGTGCCAGGTGCCGACGGCGGCATAGGCGGTGAAGTTGCTCTCCCGGCCCAGGTCGGTGGGCCGGGCGGCGTCGCCGTCGTGATAGGCCGCGTACCAGGAGCCGTCGTCGTTCTGGTGCTCGCGCAGCCAGTCGTACGCGCGGGCCGCGGCCTCGTGCTCCCCGGCCGCGTCCAGCGCCATGGCCGCCTCGGTGTGGTCCCAGGGGTCGAGGTGGTGGCCCCGGAACCAGGGGATCGCGCCGTCCTCGCGCTGCTGGGCGCGGATCCCGGCGACGGTCGCGGCGGCCTGTTCCGCCGTCAGTACGCCGGACAGGACGAGCCCGTCGGTACGGGGGGTGCGCGGAGTGCCGGGCGTACGGGGCGTGGTCACGCCTCCGCCCGGGGCAGCGCGGGCTTGGTCGCGTAGGCCACGAAGCTCTTGCCGATCAGGGGGTTGAGCGCCTGTTCGGCGAGCCGGGTGGCCAGCGGCTTCTTCATGATGTCCCAGACCAGGAGCTTGTGGTACGCCTTCACCGGGAGGACCTGGTCGTTGTCGACGCCGAAGGCGCACTTGAGCCACCAGTAGGGGCTGTGCAGGGCGTGGGCGTGATGGGTGCCGTACGGGACGAGCCCGGCCTCCTCGATCCGCGCGAGCAGTTCGTCGGCCTTGTAGATACGGATATGGCCGCCCTCGACCTCGTGGTAGGCGTCGCTCAGCGCCCAGCAGATCTTCTCGGGGCCGTAGCGGGGGACGGTGACGGCGATCCGGCCGCCGGGCCGCAGGACGCGGACCATCTCGGCGAGCACGCCCTTGTCGTCGTGGATGTGCTCCATCACCTCGGAGATGATCACGACGTCGAAGGAGCCGTCGGGGAAGGGGAGGTTGAGCGCGTCGCCCTCCATGGCGGTGGCGGTGGCGCCCTCGGGCGCCTCCCCCGCCTCCTTCATCGCGGCGAACCACTTGGCGACCTCGCGGATCTCCTCGGCGTTGCGGTCGAGGGCGACGACCCGGGCACCGCGCCGGTAGCACTCGAAGGCATGGCGCCCCGCACCGCAGCCGAGGTCCAGGACACGGTCGCCGGGGGCGAGCGGGAAGCGAGAGAAATCGACGGTCAGCACGCGTTCCTGCTTTCGCGGTCGGCACGGGAGGGGCGCAAGGAGGAGGAAGGAGAGGGAGTGGTGGGGTGCGGTCGGCGGCCCGGGCCGGACCGGCCGCGGGCGGGAACCCCGGTACGGATCACCGGGCGGCCGCCGCCCGGACCCGGCGGCCGGAGCGCGCGGCCCGGTCCACCGCTTCCCGGTACAGCTCCGCCGTTCCCTGGGCGGCCCTGGCCCAGGTGAATCGTTCCAGCACCCGGGCGCGCCCGGCTTCGCCCAGCCTCGCCCGCAGCGCGGGGTCGCCGAGCAGCCGTCCGAGGGCCGCGGCCAGCGCGCCCGCGTCGCCGGGGGGCACCGCCAGACAGGTCTCGCCGTCGGGCCCGGCGACCTCGGGGATCGCCCCGCCGGTGGTGGCGACCAGCGGGGTGCCGGTGGCCATGGCCTCCGCCGCGGGCAGGGAGAAGCCCTCGTACAGCGACGGCACACAGGCGATCTGCGCCCCGCGGACCAGATCGACCAGCTCCGCGTCGGAGACGCCCTTGACGAACTCGACCGCGCCGCCGAGGCCGTACCGCTCGATGGCCCGGGCGACCGGCCCGTCCTCGGCCCGCTTGCCGACCACCACGAGATGGGCGCCGGGGTGCTCGGTACGGACCTTGGCGAGCGCCTCGACCAGATGGACCAGTCCCTTCAGCGGCACATCGGCGCTGGAGGTGGTGACGATCCGGCCGGGCACCTCGGGAACGGCCGGATCGGGCGAGAACAGCCCGGTGTCGGCGCCGATATGGACGACCCGGATCCGGTCGGGACGGACCCCGAGCTGCTCTTCGATCTCGCTCCGGGAGGTGCCGGAGACGGTGAGCACCGACGGCAGCCGCCGGGCCACCCGCTTCTGCATCCGGGTGAAGGCGTACCAGCGGCGCACGGAGGCCCGGCGCTGCCAGGTGTCGGCGGCGTCGAGTTCCAGCCGCCGGTCGACGGTGATCGGATGGTGGATGGTGGTGACCAGGGGGGCGCCGAGATCGCCGAGGAGCCCGTAGCCGAGGGTCTGGTTGTCGTGGACGACGTCGAACCGGCCGCGGTGGGCCCGCAGATGGCGGCGGGCGCGCAGGGAGAACGTCAGCGGCTCGGGGAAGCCGCCCGTCCACATGGTGCCGACCTCCAGCGCGTCGACCCAGTCGCGGTACTCGTCACGGGCGGGCGTGCGGAAGGGGTCGGGGCTGCGGTAGAGGTCGAGGCTGGGGAGTTCGGTGAGGCGGACGCCCGCCCCGCTCTCGCCGCCCTCGCCGCCTTCTCCGGGGTCGAGCACCGGGTAGGGCTGGGCGCCGATCACCTCGACGTCGTGGCCGAGGCGGGCGAGTTCGCGAGAGAGATGGCGTACGTAGACGCCCTGGCCGCCGCAGAAGGGGTTGCCCTTGTAGGTGAGCAGGGCGATCCGCAGCGGCCGGCCGGGGTCGGCGCTCCCGCCGGGCTTTCCGCCGTGCTCCCCGGCAGGCTTCCCGACAGACCTTCCGGCAGGCTTTCCGGAGCCGCGCGGGGCGCCGTCCTCCGGTTCACGGGGACCGGCTTCGATGGCCTCAGCGGTCACTCACGGCCCCCTGTCTCCCCTACGTTTCGCCGGAGCGTAACCGCTCGCGCTAATCTAGAACAAGTTTCAGACTTGCCCGCTCAAGGAGCATTGAATCTACCCGCAGGTAGCTCCGCCATGACGGCCGGATCAGGTGATTCGCGCCACGACGGGCCGGGTTCGGCGGGCTCGGCGACGGGCTCAACGGGGAACGGGGTACGCGGACGATGACAGCCGAAGCCCAGCAGGCACGGCGGCGGCCGGAACGGGGTTCCGGGCCGAGACCCGGCGGCGCGGACGGTACGGGACCGGCACCGGAGCCCGTACCGCGGTCCGGCCCCGCCACCGCGTCCGGCGGGGGCCCGCGCCCCACGGCGAAGTCCGCGCCCCGGCCGGGCGCCGGGAGCGGGCGCGCCCCCGTACCGCAGCCGGGCGCCGTACCCGGCTCGCCGCCCCTGACGGAGCGCCAGGAGGCGCGGCGCCGCCGGATCCTGCACGCCAGCGCCCAGCTCGCCGGCCGGGGCGGCTTCGAGGCCGTGCAGATGCGGGAGGTCGCCGAGGCCGCGGGGGTCGCCCTGGGCACCCTGTACCGCTACTTCCCCTCCAAGATCCATCTGCTGGTCGCCACCATGCAGGACCAGTTGCAGCACCTCCACACGACCCTGCGCAAGCGGCCCCCGGGCGGAGCGACCTCCGCCGAGCGGGTGGCCGAGACCCTGATGCGGGCCTTCCGGGCGCTCCAGCGCGAACCGCAGCTCGCCGACGCGATGGTGCGGGCGCTGACCTTCGCGGACCGCAGCGTGAGCCCCGAGGTGGACACGGTCTCCCGGCAGACGACGGTGATCATCCTGGACGCGACGGGGCTCGACGATCCGACGCCGGAGCAGCTGTCGGCGGTCCGGGTGATCGAACACACCTGGCACTCGGCACTGATCACCTGGCTGTCGGGCCGGGCGTCGATCGCCCAGGTGAAAATCGACATCGAGACCGTCTGCCGGCTGATCGACCTGACGGGCCCGGCCCCGGCGGCCCGGCCGGGCCGCGGGGACTGATCCGGGGCGGGACCGGACCGGCGGGAGCCCGCGGTGTTCCGGTACGGCCGCGAGCGGCAGTGACCGGCCCGGCACCGGTACCGGCCGGAGCAGTACGGGCCCACCGGAGACCGGTACGGGTCCGAGCGGTACGAATCCACCGGGCACCGGTACGGGCCCGGGCGGGACCGGCCCGTCCGTCCTCCGGCCGGAGGGAAGCCGCCGGGCGGCCGACACGGTCAGTCCTCCGGCGGGAAGACCGGTTCACCGCTCTCCAGCAGGGTGATCGCGATCGCCTCGACCGGGCAGTTCTCGGCGGCCGCGAGCACCGTCTCGTTCGCGTCCGTCGCCGCGTCCGTCGGACGGGCCTGCCGGGCCGAGTCCAGGGCGAAGCCCCCCGGTGCCGTACCCACGCACATCCCCGAGCCGATACAGACCCCGCGGTCGACCTCCACATGCCAGCGGTCGCCCATCCCACGCCTCCGTCCGTCGCGCCCGCACGGCGTCTCCGCCGCGCCCGTCTCCGCCGCTCGCTCCCGCCCGTTCTCGCCCGGGCCCGTAGCAGTCCCGCCCTCCCCCGCCCGTCCCCGGCCCGGTCAGGAGCCGTACCCGGCCGGCAGGTGGATCGTCTTGTACTCCAGATACGCCGCGTACCCCTCGGTCCCGAACTCCCGCCCCAGGCCCGAGTTCTTGTAGCCGCCGAAGGGGCCCAGCATGTCGAGGCTGAAGGTGTTGACGCTGTACGTCCCGGTCCGGATCCGGCGGGCGAAGTCGATACCGCGCTCCGGGTCGGCCGTCCAGACGCTGCCGCTGAGCCCGTAGTCGGAGTCGTTCGCGATCCGTACCGCCTCCTCCTCGTCCTCGTACGGCAGCAGACAGACCACCGGGCCGAAGATCTCCTCCCGCGCCACGCTCATCCCGTTGCCGACACCGCCGAGGAGGGTCGGTTCGACGTACCAGCCGTGCTCCATCTCCTTGGGGCGGCCGCCGCCGGTGAGCACCCGGGCGCCGTCCCGCAGGCCCGCCGCGATGTAGTCGAGGGAGCGGCGGCGCTGGCGCTCGGCGACCAGCGGGCCGATCTGGGTGGCGGGGTCGAGCGGATCGCCGACGGTCAGCGCGGCCGCGGCCGCCGTCAGGGCCTCGGCCAGCTCGTCGTAGCGTGCGCGCGGTGCCAGCACCCGGGTCTGGGCGACGCACGCCTGTCCGTTGTTCATCCAGGCCGCGGGCGCGATCCCGGCGACCGCCTCGGCCGCGTCGGCATCCGGCAGGATCACCGCGGCGGACTTTCCGCCCAGTTCGAGGGTGACCCGGGTCAGATTGCGCGCGGCGACCGCCATCACGCGCCGGCCCGCGGCGACCGAGCCGGTGAACGACACCTTGTCCACGCCCGGGTGGCCCACCAGGTACTCACCGGTCTCCCGGCCGGCGGGCAGGATGGACAGCACCCCTTCGGGGAGTCCGGCCTCGCGGACGATCTCGGCCAGGACATACGAGTCCAGGGGGGTCTCCGGGGACGGTTTCAGGACGGCGGTGCAGCCCGCGAGCAGGGCGGGCGCCAGTTTGGCCGCGGCGGTGAACTGGGGCACGTTCCACGGCACCACGGCCGCGACGACACCGACGGGTTCGCGCCGCACGAGAATCGGGCCGAGGACTCCCGCCCTCGGCTCCTCCTCCGCGACCGCCCGGGCCACGGTGATCGCCGAGTCCCAGACCATCATCGCGCCGAGCGCCTGGGCAAGGACGCTCCACGCGTACGGTGAGCCGTTCTGCGCGCTGATCAGCCGGGCCAGTTCCTCGTGGCGTACCGCGAAGGCGTCCCTGATCCGGCCGACGACCGCGATCCGCTCGGCCAACTCCATCCGGGGCCAGGGCCCCTCGTCGAAGGCACGGCGGGCGGCGGCGACGGCCCGGTCGACATCGGCCGGGCACGCGTGCGGGACCCGGCCGATGGGCCGCTCGGTATGCGGGGAGACGACCTCGATGGTGTCGCTCCCGAGGGGGTCGGTCCACACGCCGCCGACGAAAAACTGTCCGTGCTCCGTGAACTCCGTGGATCCGGTGGGCCCCTCGGGTCCCGTGGATCCGGTGGATTCCGCCATGGCCGCCGCCTCTCCCGCGCCGGGGTCTTCTCCGACCTGTCACTTTCTGACGCTCCGTCAGAACTGATATCAGCTCCGGGAGGAGTAATCCAGACCCGGGAGCCCGCCGCCGGGCCCGCCGGGCCCGGTGAGTGCGTACGGTGGGCAGATGAGCGGCACTCCCCCGCGCCCGCGCCCGGTACGTCCGGACCCCCGCCCCGCCGCGACGGGCGCCCGCCCGGATCCGGACCGACCGGCGACCGGCACCCGGCCCGGCCTGGTCTGGTACGCCTCGTACGGCTCCAACACGGACCCCGCCCGGCTGCGCGCCTATCTCGAGGGCGGCCGGCCGGCGGGGGCCGCGCGGTCCACCCCGGGCTGCCGGGACCCGCGGCCGCCGCGGCGCACCCTCCCGCTCGAACTCCCCGGCACACTGCACTTCGCGACCCGGTCGCCGGTCTGGTCCGGCGGCCGGGCGTTCTGGGACCCGGACGCCGGGGGCACCACCTGGGCCCGGGCGTATCTGGTCACGCTCGGCCAGTTCTCCGACATCGCCGCCCAGGAGATGTACCGGACACCGGGCCGGGGCCCGGACCTGGACCCGGCGGGCGCACTGGCCGACGGCCGCGAGGAGCTGGGTCGTGTCCGCAAAGTAGCGTCGTCCGCCCGGAGGGCGGGGCCTGCGGCGTCCGGTGCGTGCAATCGCAAGGCGGAGGGTTTCCCTCGTACTGGACGTACTCGGGAAATCCCGACAACGCAGCGAGTGTGCGTGCCGGGCGTCGCGGGCCAGGCGGGACTTTGCGGACACGGCCCAGGCCCCGGGCGGTACGAGACGCTGGTCTGCCCCGGGTACGTCGCCGGTCTGCCGGTCCTGACCTTCACGGCACCCTGGCACTGCGGCGAGGTCCCCGCGGTCTCCCCGTCGGCCGCCTGTCTCCGCCGTCTGGCGGCCGGACTGCTGGGGGCCGGGCCGTGGCGGGCACCCGAGATCGCCCGTTATCTGGCGGCGGCGCCGGGGGCGGAGGACTGGACACCGGAGCGGGTGGCGGAGCTGCTGGAGCCGGAGGGGGGAACGGGCTGACGGCCCCGCGCGGGAACCGCACCGACCGCAGCCGTGACCGTACGTGCCGCCCCCTCCGTCCCCGCCGCCCCGGCTTCGGCCGCCTCCGCCTCCGCCTCCGCCTCCTCCGCCCGTTCCTGAGCCGCCATCACCGCGTCGCCGTGCTCGAACGCCCAGGCCCCGAAGGCGCCGATCGACGGGAGCAGGCTGCGGCCCAGGCCGGTGAGCCCGTACTCGACGCGGGGCGGCGCGCCCGGAAAGGCCCGCCGCTCCACCAGTCCGTTGAAACACAGCCTGCGCAGCGTCTCGTTGAGGACCTTCGGACTGATGCCGCCGATCCGCTCGCGCAGCCGCCCGGGGCGCTCCGGACCGTCGCGCAGCGCCCAGATCACCACCGAATTCCAGGTGTTGGCGAGCAGGTCGAAGGCGAGCCGGGCCCGGCAGTCGGCGAGCGGGGGCTGGTCGGCGGTCATATACCGAATGGTGCCCGACCGGCTCCCTACTGTCGTGACCGTACGGCGGATACGGCGGATACGGCCACGGCGGCGACGGGAGCGGGCGGATGAGGATCGGGACGATCGGCAGCGGCGGAATGGCGGGGGCCCTGGGCGCGCAGTGGGTGCGGGCCGGGCACGAGGTCCTGATCGGCGGCCGGGACCCGGACCGGGCCGCGGCGTCGGCGGCCCGGATCGGCGCCCGGGCGGGCGGCCTGCGGGAGGCCGTCGAACACGGCACGGACGCCGTGCTGCTGGCGGTGCCCTACGCGGCGGCCACCGCCGTGGTGACCGGTCTGGCCGACGCCCTGGCGGGCCGGACCCTGATCGACTGCACGAACCCCGTCGCCCCGGGGTTCCGTCTGGTGACGCGGGGCGGGCACTCGGCGGCGGCACAAATCGCCGCGGCGGCACCCGGTGCGCACGTGGTGAAGGCGTTCAACCTCTGCCACGAGAGCGTGTGGCGGCTGACCCCGCCGGTCTTCGACGAGCGCCCGCTGGCGGTTCCGCTCTGCGGCGACGACCCCGGGGCGCTCGCCACCACGGGCCGGCTGGTCCGCGACCTGGGCTGTGAGCCCCTCGGCGGCGGCGGGCTCGACCGGGCGGGGCTGCTGGAAGCGACGGCCGCGTTCCTGATCGGACTATGGGTGGGCGAGGGAGCGGACGCCCAGGCGATCGCACCGCCGCTGCCGTACGCCGCACCGGGCGCGGGGCGGGGCTCCGACCGACCGGACCCGGACCCGGAGCCGGAGCCGGAAACGCACACGGAGCCGGTACGGGAGCGGAGCCGGAGCCGGTGCAGGAACGGAGCGGTTACGGGGACGGGGACGGAGAAGCGTCACCGAAGGACTTCCTGACAGTTCATCAGATCAGACTATGATGAAGTTGCCCTCGTCAACGAACACGACGCACGCGGCGGCGCGGCAGCGGCGAACCGCACCGCCCGCCCGTCGGGGCGGCAAGGCAGGACGGCAACACGAACGGCACCGACAGGCAGCGCGGCGGCGCGGAGCGCCGTACCACCCCGGAGAGCAGCCGAGGAGCGTGCATGGCGCAGGTCATCGACCACGGCGGCGGCGTCTGGTCCGTCCAGGTACCCATCCCCGACAACCCCCTCGGCCACACCCTGATCCATGTCCTCGACACCGGCCGCGGCCCGGTCCTCGTCGACACCGGCTGGGACGACCCCGCCTCCTGGGCCACGCTCGTGGCGGGGCTGGCCGCCGTCGGCACCACGGTGTCCGAGCTGCACGGAGTCGTGATCACCCACCACCATCCGGACCACCACGGGCTCTCCGGCCGGGTCCGCGAGGAGTCCGGGGCCTGGCTCGCGATGCATCCGGCCGACACGGCGATCGTCCGCCGCACCCGCGACTCCCACTCCTCCCTCTGGTTCGACTACCTGGCCGAGAAGCTCATCCGCGCCGGAGCCCCCGACACACACATCGCTCCCCTCTATGCGGCCCGCGCGGCCGGCCGGACCAGGGGCCTGCCCGGGCTGGGCGCGGCCCTGCCCGACCGGGAGATCGTCCCCGGTGAGCTGCTGCCCCTGGCGGGCCGGAGGCTGCGGGCGATCTGGACGCCCGGGCACACCCCCGGGCATGTCTGCCTCCACCTGGAGGAGGCCCATCCCACCGGGCTGCCCGGCCACGGCAGGCTGTTCTCCGGTGATCATCTGCTGCCCGGGATCACCCCCCATATCGGGCTCTACGAGGACCCGGAGGACACCGGCGCGGACGAGACCGACCCGCTGGGCGACTACGCCGCCTCCCTGGAACGCGTCGCGCGGCTCGCCCCGGCCGAGGTGCTCCCGGCCCATCAGCACGCCTTCACCGGCGCCGGGGCCCGGGTACGGGAGCTGCTCGCCCACCACGAGGACCGCCTCCGGGGCCTCCTCGCGCTCCTCTCCGTACCCCTCACTCCCTGGCAGGCGGCCGAGCGGATGGAGTGGAACCGCCCCTGGGAGGCGATACCGCACACCTCCCGGACGATCGCGGTCTCGGAGGCGGAGGCCCATCTGCGACGGCTGGTGAAGCTGGGGCGGGCAGAAGTCCTGCCGGGGATTCCGACCCGGTACGCGGCGGTCTGACCCGGGGCCCGCGGTGCGCGGCGGGCGGTGGGCGGCCCGTGGTGCGCGGCGGGCCCCTACCGCCACCGCGGCCCGTATCGCCACCGCCGCCGCTCGCACCACCGCCACCGCCGCCCGGGCCGACCCGGCCCGGCCCGGCCCGTAAAACCGGCGCCGTGGACGGCCCCGCTCCCGGCCGTCGGTAAAGTGGACGGGTCGTATCACGCCCTAACAGGGGGAAGCCGGTGCGAATCCGGCACTGACCCGCAGCCGTGAGCCGTCGGCGCGCACCGTGTCCGTGACCCCAGGTCACTGCCGTACGCGCCGGGGCAGAGTCGGAATGCCCTGTTCGCGGCCGTGACCGGCTTGCGCCACCGGAAGCCGCCGGTGGCCGGCACCCGTCGAGGAATACGGGGCCGGAGCCCTGGCGCGTCTCCCCCGACGCGCCCGTGCCCGGATCCCGGCAGCGTCCCGCAGAGGGCGCGGGAAGAGGCACCACCCGTCATGACCAACGCCACCGTACGCCGCGCGGCAGCCGCGCTCGCTCTCTCCGCCGTGTTCGGCGCCGCCCTGGCGCCCGCCGCGAGCGCCACCACCGCAACCCCGCCGCCGGCCGCCCCGCTGCCCTCGGGCCTCTACGGCACCACGGACCCGGCGTACGACGGCGTCTGGCGGCAGTCCCTGGCGCTGCTCGCCCAGGACACCGTCGGAGTGAAGCCGGCCGCCAAGGCGGTCGACTGGCTGGCCGCGCAGCAGTGCGCGGACGGGGCGTTCCCGGCGTACCGCGCCGACGCCTCGCGGGCCTGCGACGCGAAGCTGCCGCGGGACTCGAACGCCACCGCCGCCGCGGTCCAGGCGCTGGCCGCGACCGGTGGCCACGAGAAGACCGTGGGCAAGGCCGTCGGCTGGCTGAAGTCGGTGCAGAACACGGACGGCGGCTGGAGCTACAACCCGGGCGGGGCGAGCGACGCGAACTCCACGGCCGTGGTGATCGGCGCGCTGTCGGCCGCGGGTGAGAAGCCGGAGGCCGTGGTGCATGCGAAGGGCGGCAAGTCGCCGTACGACGCGCTGCTGACCTTCTCCCGGCCGTGCGGCGGTACGGACGGCGGCTCGTTCGTCTACCAGCCGCAGCTGCCGGGTGCCGTCGCCGACTCGACGGCCGCGGCGGTCGTCGCCGCTCAGGGCCTGGGCCTGGCGCCGAAGGCCGGGACCGCCGGTGCCGCCGCCGCCAAGGGCACGGCCTGTGACAAGGCCGCGAAGGGGCTGGCCGGCGCCGCCCTCAACGGCGGTGCCTATCTGTCGGCCGCGCTGGCGAAGACCGGCCACCTCCTGACGGCGCCGATGCCGGGTGCCGAGGACTCCGCGCCCAAGCCCGACTTCGGGAACACGGCGGACGCGGTTGTCGCGCTGGCCGCGCAGGGCCGGGCGGCGGAGGCCGGGAAGGCGCTGGAGTGGCTGAAGGCGAACGGAACCGGCTGGGCGAAGCAGTCCGGCCCGGCGGCGTACGCCCAGCTCGTCTTCGCCGCCAACGCCGCGGGCGCCGACCCCACGGACTTCGGCGGTACGGACCTGGTGGCGGGCCTGAACGCGACGGGTCCGGCACCCGAGTCGGCGTCGCCGTCGGCCGACGGCAAGAAGGACGAGAAGGACAACAAGAAGGACGACGACTCCGGCCCGAACATCTGGTGGATCGTGGGCGCCTTCTTCGCGGCGAGCGCGGGTGCCGGCTTCCTCCTCAGCGGCCGCCGCAAGCCCCGCCCGTGACCAGCGCCGACCGCGCGTCCGCTCCGGCCGCCACGACGACGGCCGGGGCGGCCGTACCCCCTGCCGCCGGAACGCGGCACACCGGCCGCCGCCCGGCGGCCCCCGGCCGGGCCACCCCGACCGGCCGTTTCACGGCGACCCGGCGGGCATCGGCCGTACCCGCGCGCCGGGGCGGTGCGCGGGGGCTCGCGCTCGTGGTCGCCCTGCTCAGCGCCGCCGTCGCGGTGCTCGCGGGCGCCGCGCCCGCGCAGGCCGCCGGTTACCGCTACTGGTCCTACTGGCAGGCGACCGGCACCACCTGGACGTACGCCACCGAGGGGCCCGCCCTGGCCCGGCCCGCGGACGGCGCCGTACACGGATTCCGCTTCGCGGTGAGCGCGGACTCCTCCGACGCCTCCCGGCCCCGTACCGCACCCGACTTCGAGGCCGTCTGCGGCACCACACCCGCCGTGTCCGGCACCAAACGCGTCGCCCTTGTCATCGACCCCGGCACCAGCGCCGACGCGCCCTCCGGCGAACGGCCGCCCGCGCCGCGTACCGCCTGCGCCCACGTCCACCGCGACGCGACCGCGGCCGAAGCGCTCGCCCGGGTCGCCAAGCCGCTGCGCTACGACGGGAACGCGCTGCTCTGCGCGATCTCCGGCTATCCGGCCACCGGCTGCGGCGAGCAGGTCGCGGCCGGGGCCGGGGCCGAGGACACCGCGGCACCCGGAACCGCGCCCGCGGACTCCGGCGAAGCAACCACCGCGGCAACCGGCGACAACAGTGACGGCGGCCCCTCCCTGGGGATCTTCGCCGCCGTCGCCCTGTTCGCCGTTCTCGGCGCGGCCACGCTCCGGCAGTCCCGCCGCCGGTCCCGGTGAACCGCCGCCCCGCCCCGGCCGGTCCGGACGGTCCGCCGCGCCCCCGGGCCGCGACCGTCCTCGCCCGGCTGCGCGCGCCGGTCGCGGACCGGGCCAACGCCGTCCATCCGGGTGCCTGGTGGCTCTGGGCGATCGGACTGGCCGCCGCCGCGTCCAGGACCACGAACCCGCTGCTCCTCGGGCTGATCGTGGGCGTCGCCGGATATGTGGTGGCCGCCCGGCGGACCGAGGCGCCCTGGGCGCGGGCGTATCTCGCGTTTGTGAAGCTCGGGCTGTTCGTGCTGGCGATCCGGGTGCTGTTCTCGGTTCTCCTCGGCGCCCCGATCCCGGGCACGCATCTGCTGTTCACCCTCCCCGAGGTGCCGCTGCCCGAGTGGGCGAAGGGCATCCGTATCGGCGGCCGGGTCTACGCCGAACAGCTCGTCTTCGCCGTCTACCAGGGCGCCAAGCTGGCGACCCTGCTGATCTGCGTGGGCGCGGCGAACGCGCTGGCGAACCCGGCCCGGCTGCTGAAGTCGCTGCCGGGCGCGCTGTACGAGGCGGGGGTGGCCGTCGTCGTGGCGATGACCTTCGCGCCGAACCTGGTCACGGATGTGGCCCGGCTCCGTACCGCCCGGCGGCTGCGCGGCCGTTCCACCGGCGGGCTGCGGGCGATGATCCAGATCGGGCTGCCGGTGCTGGAGGGCGCCCTGGAGCGTTCGGTGGCGATCGCCGCGTCGATGGACGCCCGCGGCTACGGGCGGACCGCGAGCGTGCCCCCCGCGGTCCGGCACACCACGACGGCTCTGACGCTCGGCGGACTGCTGGGTGTCTGCGCCGGGACGTACGGACTGCTGGCCGCCGAGGGTGCGGCGTACGGGCTGCCGCTGCTGGCCGGGGGGCTGGCCGCGGCCGTCGCCGGGCTGCGGCTCGGCGGCCGCCGGACGGTCCGCACCCGCTACCGGCCGGACCGGTTCGGGCCCCGGTCCTGGCTGGTGGCCGGTTCGGGCGCGGCCGTCGCGGCCCTGATGGTGTGGGCGGTGTCGTACGCACCGGGCGCGCTGGAGCCCGGAGTGGTGCCGCTGACCGCACCGGTGCTGCCGCTCTGGCCCGCGGCCGGGGTGCTCGTCGGTCTGCTGCCCGCTTTTGTCGCCCCCGTCCCCGTCTCTTCCCCCGCTTCCCCTGCTTCTCCCGCTTCTCCCGCTTCTCCCGCTTCCCCTGCTCCTCCTGCTTCTCCCGCTTCCCCTGCTTCCCCTGCTCCTCCCGCTTCTCCCGCTTCTCCCGCTTCTCCCGCTTCCCAGGAGTCACCGTGATCCGGTTCGAGAACGTTTCGGTGACCTACGACGGCGCGCCCGCGCCGACGATCGGCGGGGTCGATCTGACCGTGCCGGAGGGCGAACTCGTCCTCCTGGTCGGCCCGTCCGGGGTCGGCAAGTCGACCCTGCTCGGCACGGTCTCCGGACTCGTACCGCATTTCACCGGCGGTACGCTGCGCGGCCGGGTCACGGTCGACGGCCGGGACACCCGTACCCACCAGCCGCGGCAGCTAGCGGACATCGTCGGCACGGTCGGCCAGGACCCCTCGGCACACTTCGTCACGGACACCGTCGAGGACGAGCTGGCATACGGCATGGAGTCGCTGGGCACTCCCCCAGATGTGATGCGCCGCCGGGTGGAGGAGACCCTCGACCTGCTGGGCCTCGCGGGGCTGCGGGAGCGGCCGATCGCGACGCTGTCGGGCGGGCAGCGGCAGCGGGTGGCGATCGGCTCGGTGCTGACCGCGCATCCCCGGGTGCTGGTCCTCGACGAGCCGACGTCCGCGCTGGACCCGGCGGCCGCCGAGGAGGTGCTGGCGGTGCTCCAGCGGCTGGTGCACGACCTGGGGACGACGGTCCTGATGGCGGAGCACCGGCTGGAGCGGGTGGTGCAGTACGCGGACCGGGTGGTGCTCCTGGCGGAGCCGGGCGCCGCGCCGCTGAGCGGGACGCCCGGGGAGATCATGGCGGTCTCCCCCGTATACCCGCCGGTGGTGGCGCTGGGCCGGCTCGCGGGCTGGGATCCGCTGCCCCTGTCGGTCCGGGACGCCCGGCGCCGGGCGGCTGACCTGCGGGAACGCCTCGGCGACCCGGCGCCCGGCGCCGTACCCGCGGATTCCGGCACCGTACCCGCTGAATCCGGCACCGTACCCGCTGAATCCGGCACCACACCCGCGGAATCCGGCGGCGAGCCGGTGGCCGGGCTGACCGATGTCGGTGTCCGGCACGGGCGGGTGACGGCCCTGCGCGATATCGATGTGACGTTCACGGGCGGCGAGACGGTCGCCCTGATGGGCCGGAACGGCGCCGGGAAGTCGACCCTGCTCGCCTCCCTCGTCGGGCTGGTCGAACCGGTGTCGGGCAAGGTGTCCGTCGGCGGTGCCGTACCGCACCGGACCCGGCCCCGGGATCTGATCCGGCGGGTGGGGCTGGTTCCGCAGGAGCCGCGGGATCTGCTGTACGCGGACACCGTCGCGGCCGAGTGCGCGGCGGCCGACGCCGACGCGGGCGCGGCGCCCGGCACCTGTCTGGGCCTGGTGGCGGAGCTGCTGCCGGGCGTGGCGGAGGAGACGCATCCGCGCGACCTCTCGGAGGGACAGCGGCTGGCGCTGGCCCTGGCGGTGGTCCTGACGGCCCGGCCCCCGCTGCTGCTGCTCGACGAGCCGACCCGCGGTCTGGACTACGCGGCGAAGGCCCGGCTGGTGGCGGTGCTGAAGGACCTGGCGGCCCGGGGGCACGCGATCGTGCTGGCCACGCACGATGTGGAGTTGGCGGCGGAGCTGGCGCGACGGGTGCTGGTGCTCGCGGACGGGGAGATCGTCGCGGACGGCCCGATGGCGGAGGTCGTAGTGGGCTCCCCGGCGTTCGCCCCGCAGGTGGCGAAGGTGCTGGCGCCGCGGCGGTGGCTGACCGTGGCGCAGGTGGAGGCCGCTCTGTGAGTGACGTATGCGCGGCCACCGAGCCGCACACCCCGCCCGAGAGCCGCGCGCGTGGCACGAGCGGTGCGCGGCCGGTCCGTCTCGGTCCCCGTTCCACCGCGGCCCTGGTCCTGATCAGCGCGATCGGGGTCGCCTTCTTCGGCTGGCCGCTGCTCGCCGACGAGCGGTCCGGGGTGGTGGCGCATGCCGAGGACGCCCCCTGGCTGTTCGCCCTGCTGCTGCCGCTGCTGGTGGCCGTCGTCGTGGCGACGATCGCCGATACCGGGATGGGTGCGAAGGCGGTCGCCATGCTGGGGGTGCTGGCCGCGGTGGGCGCGGCGATGCGGCCGCTGGGTGCCGGGACGGCAGGCCTGGAGCCGATGTTCTTCCTGATGGTGCTGGCGGGCCGGGTGCTGGGGCCGGGCTTCGGCTTCGTCCTCGGCTCGGTGACGCTGTTCGCCTCCGCGCTGCTGACCGGCGGGGTGGGGCCGTGGCTGCCGTTCCAGATGCTGGCGATGGGCTGGTTCACCATGGGCGCGGGCCTGCTGCCGGGCGCCGAGCGGCTCCGGGGGCGGGCGGAGACGCTGATGCTGGCCGGGTACGGCGCGGTCGCGGCGTTCGCGTACGGCACGGTGATGAACCTCCAGGGCTGGACGATCGTCCCCGGCATGGCGACGGGCATCTCCTTCCAGCCCGGCGAGCCGCTCCAGGAGAATCTGGTGCGCTTCTTCGCGTATGTCGCGGCGACATCCCTCGGCTGGGATCTGGGGCGGGCGGTCCTCACCGTCGTACTCACCCTCACCGTCGGCCCGGCGGTGCTGGGGCTGCTGCGGCGGGCGACACGGCGGGCCGCCTTCGAGGCGCAGGTCACATTCGAGGGTGTGGCGGAGGGTCCGGCGGGTGAGCCGCCCCACAGCCCCCGGAGGGGGTACGAGGCGCCTTCGTAGCCGGACGGCGGGTGGTACCGCCGCCGACCGGTGGGAGTCACGGCGCGTGGCTGCCCGGGTGCGAGGCCGCTTAGTACGAGGGCTCGTTGCGAGGGGGCCCGGGCGGCGGCTAGAACTGATCCCGTCGCCGGACGCCGAGTGTGTTTCCCCCGCTCCGGCCTGGCGGCAGCCCCCGTCCCCGACGTTAGGTTCCCCTGTGCCCCGCACCGCCGCCGCCGTTCTCCGCCGCCCGTCCCGCCATGCGCTCGTGGGTGCCGCGCTCGTCGCGACGTCCGCCGCGATGGTGCTGGGCCTGAACCCGGCCCCCGCCGCTGCCGCCCCCGCGGCCGCCCCGGCCCAGGTTCCGGCCGCGGTGGAGGCCGCGTCCGCGAAGGCGCTCGCCCAGAAGATGATCGGCAACGACGCGCAGTTCCAGTGCTTCAGCCAGATCGTCGCCAAGGAGAGCAACTGGGACGTCCAGGCGTCGAACCCGTCCAGCGGCGCGTACGGCCTGGTGCAGGCGCTGCCCGCGACGAAGATGGCCACGGCCGGTTCCGACTGGAAGACCAACCCGGAGACCCAGATCGAATGGGGTCTGAACTACATGAAGGAGCGCTACGGCAGCCCGTGCGCCGCCTGGACGAAGTGGCAGACCCAGGGCTGGTACTGATCCGGATCCGCTGACCGGCCTGCTCCGAAGGGCCCCGTACGGCACACCGCCGTACGGGGCCCTTCGCCGTTCCCTCCAGCCCCCTCAGCCCCCTCAACCGGTGGCGGGGTCCCCGCCCTGCCCGGCCCGCAGCAGCAGATGCCCCCGGCGGAACCGCTCCCCTTCGGCCGGGTCGCGGACCATCCGCCCGGTCTCGGTGAAGCCCGCGCCGGCGGCGAGCCGCGCCAGGTCGTCGACGGGCCAGCAGTAGGCGGGGGTCACCCGGTGGTCGAAGACGGTGACCGCGTCGCCGTCCGCGTCCGACGCGAAGAACGCCAGCAGCAGATGCCCGCCGGGCGCGAGCGCCCGGCGGAACTCGGCGAAGTACGGAGGCAGCTGCGGCGGCGGGACATGGATCACCGAGTACCAGGAGACGAGGCCCGCGGCCGCGCCGTCGGCCAGCTCCAGCGCGTCCATCGAGCCGACCTCGAACCGCAAGTCCGGATAGGTCTCCCGGGCCAGGCCGATCATCACGGGCGACAGGTCGATCCCGAAGACGTCCAGGCCGAAGCCCCGCAGATGCGCGGTGACGGGCCCGGGCCCGCAGCCCAGCTCGGCGACGGGCCCGCCACCGGCGGTCCGCACCAGCTCGGCGAAGGCCGCGAAGACCTCGTGCTCGGGGGCCGCCGCCCGGAGGTCGTCCCGGGCGAGGGCGGCGTAGGGCAGGGCGACGGCGTCATAGGCGTCCGCGGTCCGGCGGCGGTACGCGGCGGAGCCGGAGCCCTCGTCCGAGAAGGGCCCGTCCGCGAAGGGCCCGGCGGCGGGCCGGATCCCCGGCTCGGCGGGGGGCCCGGTCGGGGGCTGCTTCGGGGGCCGGGTCGTGGGCCGGGGCCTAGGGTCGGTCATGCGCAGGGACCCTAGCGGGCCGCCCGGACATCACGCCCGCCCGTTTCCGTCCCGGCCCGTACCGGCCGCGGGCCGGTGACCACCGACCGGTGACCGGGCCCGGGGCCACCGCCGCATCACACCCCCGCTACACCCGCTGGATGATGGTCGCCGTCGCCAGCGCGCCGCCCGCGCACATCGTCACCAGCGCGGTCTCCTTGTCGGAGCGCTCCAGCTCGTGCAGCGCCGTGGTGATCAGCCGGGCGCCGGTCGCGCCGACCGGGTGGCCCAGGGCGATCGCGCCACCGTTGACATTGACCTTCTCCAGATCCTGTTCGAAGACCTGCGCCCAGCTCAGCACCACCGAGGCGAAGGCCTCGTTGATCTCGACCAGGTCGATGTCCTTCAGGCTCATGCCCGCCTTGCCGAGGACGGTACGGGTCGCGTCGATCGGGCCGTCGAGATGGAACCGGGGCTCGGCGCCGACCGCGGCCTGGGCCACGATCCGGGCCCGCGGCTTCAGCTTCAGCGCCCGGGCCATCCGCTTGGACGCCCACATGATCGCCGCGGCGCCGTCGGAGATCTGCGAGGCGGTACCGGCGGTGTGCAGCGCGGTCGGCAGGACCGGCTTCAGCCCGGCCAGCGCCTCCATGCTGGTGTCGCGGAGGCCCTCGTCGCGGTCGACGAGCCGCCACATGCCCTGCCCCGCCGTCTGTTCCTCCTCGGTGGTGGGGACCTGGACCGCGTACGTCTCGCGTTTGAACCGCTCCTCCGCCCAGGCCGCCCGGGCCCGTTCCTGGGAGAGCAGCCCCAGGGAGTCGGTCCGCTCCCGGGTCAGGCCCCGGTGGCGGGCGATCCGCTCGGCCGCCTCGAACTGGTTGGGCAGGTCCACGTTCCACTCGTCGGGGAAGGGTTTGCCCGGCCCGTGTTTGGAGCCGCTGCCGAGCGGTACCCGGGACATCGCCTCGACGCCGCAGCTCACCCCGATGTCGATGACCCCGGCGGTGATCATGTTGGCCACCATGTGGGAGGCCTGCTGGGAGGAGCCGCACTGCGCGTCGACCGTGGTGGCGGCGGTCTCGTACGGCAGTCCCACCGCGAGCCACGCGTTGCGCGCGGGGTTCATGGACTGTTCGCCGGCATGGGTGACCGTACCGCCGACGATCTGCTCGACGCAGTCGGGCTGGATGCCGGTACGGCCGAGGAGTTCGCGGTAGGTCTCGCCCAGCAGATAGGCCGGATGCAGATTGGCGAGGGCTCCCCCACGCTTGCCGATGGGGGTGCGGACGGCTTCGACGATGACGGGTTCGGCGGCCATGGCTCGTCCTCTCCTTGGGCTGCGCGAGCGGTCCCGGCGCTCCGCGCAAGAACTAGTACGCGTTCTAGTTCTCTTGCCAGTCTGCTGACTGTTACCCCGGGTACGCAAGGGTCTTGCAAGCCCTTACTGCACCGCCCGGAGGCCACAGTTCGCCGCGCGCCCCTTGCTACTTCTAGAACTCGTTACTAACTTGCGCTCGAATTCTGATGGGTCGTCAGAGAAGAGCTGCCGATGGTTCCCATGTCCTGTCCCCATCTGCCCGACCCCCCGCCATCCGGGGGGTCCGGCCGGCCCGGGAGGTCCGCCCTGCCCGAGGGCTTCGACCCCACCGACCCGGATCTCCTCGGATCCCGGGTGCCGCACCCCGAGTTCGCGCTGCTGAGAGAGGTCGCCCCGGTGTCCTGGTGCGCCCAGCGGCACGGTGTGTCCGGTTTCGACGACGACGGCTACTGGGCGGTGACCCGGCACGCCGACGTCAGATTCGTCTCCACCCACCCGGAGCTCTTCTCGTCCTGGGCCAATACCGCGATCATCCGCTTCAACGAGTCCATCCAGCGCGACCAGATCGACGTCCAGCGGCTGATCATGCTGAACATGGACCCGCCCGAGCACACCCGGGTCCGCCAGATCGTGCAGCGCGGCTTCACACCCCGCGCGGTCGGCTCGCTGCGCGCCGCGCTCGCAGAGCGGGCTCTGAAGATCGTGGACGAGGCGGTGGCGCTCTCCCGCGACGGCGGCTCCTTCGACTTCGTCTCCAACATCGCCGTCGAACTGCCGCTCCAGGCCATCGCGGAGCTGATCGGCGTCCCGCAGGAGGACCGGTCGAAGATCTTCGACTGGTCGAACACCATGGCCTCGTACGACGACCCCGAGTTCGCCGTGACGGAGGAGGCGGGCGTCCAGGCGTCGATGGAGTTCCTCTCGTACGCGATGGACCTGGCCGCCGCCCGTAAGGCGTGCCCGGCGCGGGACATCGTGACGCAGCTCGTCGCGGCCGAGGGCGCGGGCAACCTCTCCAACGACGAGTTCGGCTTCTTCGTCATCCTGCTGGCCGTCGCGGGGAACGAGACCACCCGCAACGCCATCACCCACGGCATGCACGCGTTCCTCAGCCATCCCGCGCAGTGGGAGCTGTACAAGCGGGAACGTCCGGCGACCGCCGCCGAGGAGATCGTCCGCTGGGCCACCCCGATCGTCGCGTTCCAGCGGACCGCGACCCAGGATGTGGAGCTGGGCGGCCGGCTGATCCGGCGCGGCGACCGGGTGGGGCTCTTCTACTCCTCGGCCAACAACGACCCGGAGGTCTTCGAGGACCCCGGCACCTTCGACATCACCCGCGACCCCAATCCGCATCTGGGCTTCGGCGGCGGCGGGCCGCACTTCTGTCTGGGGAAGTCGCTGGCGGTGATGGAGATCGACCTGATCTTCAACGCGATCGCGGACGCCCTGCCCGGCCTGAGGCTGGTGGACGAACCGCGGCGGCTGCGCTCGGCGTGGCTGAACGGGGTCAAGGAGCTACGGGTGACCACGGACGGCTGACCCGCGACACCGGCAGGACGACACCGGCCGGGAGACACCCGGACCACCCGGACCATGCGGACACCGGCCGCAGGCCGGATGCTCACCGTACGGTGCCGGTGCCGGACCACCCGGTCCGGCACCGGCGTCAGGTCGCCGACTTCTGGGCGACCGCCGTCCCGCCGCCGTCCTCCGGCGCCGTACCGTCCTCGTCCGGATGCCGCTTCTCCGGGACCGCGGCGGCCACCGGCGCCGCGGCGCTCTCCCCCGAGGTCCGGGCCGCGGGTACGGACACCCGCGCCGTCACGGCACCGGCCGCCGCGGCTGCGGACACCGGACCCGGCCCGGCACCATCACCCGCAGACCCGGACTCCGCGTTCGCCGCCGCCGCCTTCGGCAGCAGCGACCGCCGACCCGACAGGACATAGGTCAGCCCGAAG
Organism: Streptomyces sp. NPDC003691; assembly: GCF_053981115.1. Taxonomy (NCBI): domain Bacteria; kingdom Bacillati; phylum Actinomycetota; class Actinomycetes; order Kitasatosporales; family Streptomycetaceae; genus Streptomyces; species Streptomyces sp. NPDC003691. The sequence continues at coordinate 66,525 of NZ_JBSFNQ010000040.1, forward strand.
CCGGCCCCGACCACCACCGCGCCGCCCACCGCGTCCAGGATCCAGTGGTTGGCGCTGGCCACGATCACGTACAGCGTGATCAGCGGATGCAGCAGCCCCAGCGCCTTCATCCACAGCTTCGGTGCCAGCATCACGACCACCACACCGCACCACAGCGACCAGCCGAAGTGCAGCGACGGCATCGCGGCGTACTGGTTGGTGACCGCGGTCATCGCACCGAACTCGGGGTTCGCGAGGTCCTTCGTACCGTGGACCGTGTCGACGAAGCCCATGCCCGGCATCAGCCGCGGCGGTGCCAGCGGATAGAGCCAGAAGCCCACCAGCGCCAGCAGGGTGGCGAAGGCCAGCGAAGCCCGCGCCCAGCGGTAGTCGGTGGGGCGGCGGATGTAGAGCACCGCGAGGATGGCCAGCGGCACCGGGAAGTGGAAGGACGTGTAGTAGAAGCCGAGGAAGTCCGTCAGCCACTCCGACTTCACCGCGGCCTGGTTGATCGCGTGCTCGATGTCGATGCCGAGGGTCTGCTCGATGGACGCGATCTGCCGCCCGTGCTCCTCGGCGGTCGCCGTGGACGCGGTCGCGGCCAGCCGGATCTTGGAGTAGATGGCGTATCCGACGCGGATCGCCACCAGCTCCAGCAGCAGGTTCGGGCGGCTGAGGGCACGCTTCCAGAACGGCAGCAGCGGCACCCACCGCCAGCGGGAGTCCGGCGGGGTGACGTACTGCGTCGGCAGGGGTCTGCGGAAGTGCGGATCCGTACGGGAGAGGAACGGCACGGCGCAGGCGGCGGCCAGCGCGGCGATCAGCACGGCGTTCTCGCGCACGGGCTGGACCACCGCCAGGTTCGGCAGCAGCATCTTGCTGGGCAGCGTCACCGTGAACACCGTCAGCACCGGCCAGAGCATCCGGTCCGCGGCCTTCTTGCCGACCCGGCCGACGACGGCCAGGAGCAGCCAGAGGAGCTGGTGCTGCCAGGTGGTGGGCGAGACGGCGACGGCGACACAGCCGGTGATCGCGACGGCGAGCAGCAGCTGTCCGTCCCGCGCGTAGCGGACGGCGCGGCGCAGACCGAACCAGGTCACGGCAGCGGCCAGGGCCAGATAGAGCACGATCTCCAGCGGCCCTTCGAGGCCGAGGCGGAGCAGTGCGCCGTGGAGGGACTGGTTGGCGAGCTGTTCGGGGCGGGCGGCGAGCCCGGCGCCCGCCACATGCTGCACCCAGTAGGTCCAGGAGTCCCCGGCCATCGCGGCCCAGGCCACCGCCGTACCGGCGGCGAAGGTCGCGGCCGAGGTCACCGCGGCGCGGCGGCGCCCGGTGAACCAGAGCAGCGGGGCGAAGAGCAGCACCGTGGGCTGGAGGGCCGCGGCGATACCGATCAGCACCCCGGAGGCGCGTTCCCCACGGGCCAGGAAGCAGCCGAGGAGGACGAGCAGGACCGGAATGATGCTGGTCTGGCCCAGGTAGAAGCTGTTCCGTACGGGCAGCGACAGCATCAGCAGGCTGATCGCCACGGGCGCGGCGAGCAGCGCGCTGCGGCGGGACACCGGTCCGGGCAGTGCCCGGGCCACGATCAGGCCGATGGCGACGACCAGCAGCAGGGTGGCGAAGGTCCAGGCCACCCCGAGGCTCTGTTCGGCGGTACGGGTGAGCGGCTTGAGCACCAGCCCGGCGAAGGGTGTGCCGGTGAAGGCGTCGGTCTCGTAGAGCGACCCCTTGACGTGCAGGACGCCCTCGGGGCCGAGCCAGTTGCCGAGGTCGGGCAGCCGCTCGCCCGGCGGCCGGCGCAGGACCACCGCCAGTTGCCGTACGGCGAGCACGGCGGCCAGGAGCCACAGTGCGGCCCTCGCCGCGCTCATCCTGGTGGCGGCCCCCCTCGCGGTATCACTTCCGCGCACGCTGTGCTCCGCGTTCGCCACGACCCGCCGCGCCTCCTCTGCATCCCGAATTGCCTGTGTTTCCCGGTCCGGCGTCCGCCTCCACCTGCCGAAAGGTGACGGGGCCCCGAAGAAGCCTCGCATTGCCCCCTGAGTGAGACTCGGGCAACCCCCTCTTTGCCTGACTGTCGCCCGGTTTTGTTCGGATGTCCGGCCGGACGCGCGGCTGAGGGCACGCCCGGGGAACATACAAGAACCGCGACCCGGCCGTCCGTGCCTCTTATCACGCCGCACATCACGCCGCGGGGCCGGACGAGCGCCCCGGGCATAGGTTGAGGCATATGACCGACGCACATCAGAACGAGGAAGAGGCGCTCTGGAGCGCCGTCGACACCTATGTTACGGACCTTCTGGCTCCGGCCGACCCGGCGCTGACAGAGGCACTGGAGGCCAGCGACGAGGCGGGGCTGCCCCGGATCGCGGTCGCCCCGAACCAGGGCAAGCTGCTGCACCTGCTGGCGCGGGCCCAGGGTGCGCGGACGGCCCTGGAGATCGGGACACTGGGCGGCTACAGCACGATCTGGCTGGCCAGGGCGTTGCCGGCGGGCGGCAGGCTGATCTCGCTGGAGTACAACGAGCGGCATGCGGAGGTGGCGCGGGCGAATCTGGCCCGGGCCGGTCTTGACGGGATCGCCGAGGTGCGGACGGGCCCGGCACTGGAGACGCTGCCGAAGCTGGAGGCGGAGCCGGGAGCGGGCCCCTTCGACTTCTTCTTCATCGACGCGGACAAGGTGAACAACCCCCGCTATGTCTCCTGGGCGCTGCGACTGTCCCGGCCGGGGAGTCTGATCGTGGTGGACAACGTGGTGCGGGGCGGGGCGCTGGTCGACGCGGAGTCGGAGGATCCGTCCGTCCGGGGGACGCGAGAGCTGTTCGAACTGGTGGCGCGGGAGCCGAGGCTGGACGCGACGGCCTTCCAGACGGTGGGTACGAAGGGGTACGACGGGCTGCTGGTGGCGCGGGTCGTCGACTGAGCGGGGGCGGGCGGGCTCCGGCGCGGCGCACCCGGAGCCCGTCGCAGCCCGTCTCGTCGCGGCCCGTCTCGTCACAGCCCGCGCCGTCGCTGCCCGTCCCGTCGCCATGCCCGCCGTTGCCGTGCGTCCCGTCGCCGCCCGACCCGTCGCCTTGCGCCCTGGTGCCGTGCCCATCCGCCCCGCCGCGGCCCGCTCCGTCCATCACCGCGTGCCGGCGCTCACCCGGCGGCGGACGGCCGCCCCGTCTCCCCCTCGGCGGCCAGCCGCCGCTTGGCCTCGGCCCAGTCCACCGGCAACTGCTCCACGGGCACCTCCCAGAAGCGGAAGGCCGAGTCCTGCATGGTGGGGCGGAGTCCGGTCATGATGCTCCGGTGGGGCTCGGCCCGGGTGTAGGCGTAGAGCGCGTCCCGGCTCTCCCAGGCGGAGAGGGTGAAGAACTCCCGGTGCAGCGGACGGGCCTCCAGGGCGGCGCCGAGCGCTCCGGGTGCGGTGCGCACCTGTCGCCAGGCGGCAATCGACTTCAGGAAGAAGCGGGGGACGTCCTTCAGCGAGCGGACCCGGAACCGAGAAGCCATGACCAGCGCTTCCGTGCCGGGCCGGGCGGGGTTCGGGGTGGTCCAGGGCAGGGTTGGCACGGAAACCTCCATGATGGCGAGTCCGACTATCCATAACAGACAGTAGCACTATCCGATTCCCATAACGCTCGGGATTTCTTCGCGTTCCACTGCCCCCCGCCGAGCGGCCGCCCCCGCCGTATGAACCCGCCCCTGTCCGGCCGGCACCCCGGGCCACCGGCCGGACAGGGGCGGGCGATACGGTCGAAGCTCCCAGAGGTCCCTTTCTGCGAAGGATGTCCCATGGCCAGCGTGGTGAAGATCAACGTTCTGACGGTCCCCGCCGAACAGCGCGAGGTGCTGGAGAAGCGGTTCGCGGCCCGTGCCGGATCGGTGGAGAACTCCGACGGCTTCGAATGGTTCGAGCTGCTGCGGCCGCTGGAGGGTACGGACCAGTACCTGGTGTACACGCGGTGGCGCAGCGAGGCCGATTTCGAGGCGTGGATGGCCGGTTCGATGCGTGGCGCCCACAAGCCCGCCGAGGGCTCCGAAGGCGGCCAGGGGGGCGAGGGCGGCGAGAAGCCGAAGCCCGCGGCCACCGGTTCGACGCTCTGGTCCTTCGAGGTCGTCCAGTCCGCGGGTCCCCGCCCGTCCGACGCGGGCTGACACCGTACGCGACGCCGCTCCCTCCCCCTCCCCCGCCGCCCGGCCACCGGTGGACAAAACCGCTGGCCGGAGCGGGGGCGGCCCGGGTAGACAGGGCTCATGCCACTGCCCGCCACCGCCCCGGCCTGGACCTTCGCCCCCGAACCGGTGGGCTCGCCCGCCGCGACCCGGCTCCGGCGCGCGTACTACGGCGAGGTCGCCGGGCGCTACTGGCGGCGGCGGGCGACCGACGCGGAGATCGACGAGGGCCTGTGCGGTGACGGGGCCGGTCTGCTGACCCCGCCCACCGGGCAGTTCGTGGTCGGCCGGTACGGCCGGGATCCCGGGGCGGCGCCGCTGGCCTGCGGCGGGGTCCTGCTGCTCGACGCCGGACGGGCCGAGCTGACCCGGGTGTACATCGACCCCGGGGCGCGCGGCACGGGCGGCGGCGGGCCGCTGCTGGCGGCCCTGGAGGACGCGGCCCGCGCCCTGGGCGCCCGCCGTGCGGTGCTGAACACCCGGCTGGACCTGGTGGAGGCGCGGGCGCTGTACCGGCGGCACGGCTACCGGGACATCCCGGCGTACTGCACCGGCCCGTACACGGAGGTCTGGTACGGCAAGGAGCTGACCGGCTGACCGGGTCGCGAGCCGCCCCGGCCGCCCCGGCTCCGGCTCCCGGAATCGCGGCACCCGCCCACCGCAGGCCCCACCCACCCGCCTGTCCTCGCGCGCCTGTCCTCGCGCGTCAGTCCCCCGCGTCAGTCCTCCCGCGGCGGTGACGGAGGCCGCCGCCACGACGACGGCGGGGCATGGTCCCCCCGGGGCTCCCCGCCCGGCCGCTCCTGGTCCGATCCGCAGAGTTCGGCGCTCAGCTCCTGCACCAGCTGCACCAGGTCGGTGGGCCGGTCCGGCCCCCACCAGTCCCCCAGCAGTTCGGCCAGGGACTCCTCCCGCGCCTTGGCCAGCCGCACCGCCGACTCCAGCCCCTTCTCGGTAAGAACCAGCTGGACGCCCTCGCGGGCCGCGAGGCCGCGCTCCTCCACCTGCCGGGCCGCGTCGGTGATCACCGGCAGCGGTACGGGGGTGGTGTCGGCCAGCAGCCCCGGTTCGACGGTGCCGTGCCGCCGGATCCGCAGCAGCAGCCAGCTCGCCGCGGGCAGCAGGTCGTACCCCGCCCGGGCGGTGATCTCCTCGTAGATATGCCGCCGCCCCTCCCGGGACCCCAGCACCGAGAGCGCGCGGGCCGCCTCTTCGTGGGACGAGCGCTCCACCGGATTGGAGGCCAGCGTCTGGCTGGGGTCGGGTGCGGTCACCGAGCCCCGCAGCCGGTCCTCCCGCAGGAACCACGAGATCACGAAGGCGAGCAGCACCACCGGGACGGCGTACAGGAAGACATCGGTGATCGCGGAGGCGAAGGCGTGCAGCACCGGGCCGCGGAGGGCGGGCGGCAGCTGGGAGATCGCCTGGGGGTCGGCCGCCAGTTCGTCGGCCCCCGCGCCGGGCGGCACGGGCCGACCCGCCAGTACCGCGGAGAGCTTGTCGTTGAGCCCGTTGGAGAAGATCGTGCCGAAGACGGCGACGCCGAAGGAGGCTCCGATGGAGCGGAAGAAGGTGGCGCCGGAGGTGGCGACGCCCAGGTCCTCGTACCGCACGGCGTTCTGCACCACCAGCACGAGCACCTGCATGACCAGGCCGAGCCCGAAGCCGAAGACGAAGAAGTAGATGCTGATCTCCCAGTCCGGGCTGAACTCGGAGAGCCGGTGGAGCAGGAGCAGGCCGAGCGCCGTGATCCCGGTGCCCGCGACCGGGAACACCTTCCAGCGGCCGGTACGGCTGACGAGCTGCCCGGACGCGGTGGAGGCGATCAGCAGCCCGAGGACCATCGGCAGCATGTGCACACCGGAGAGCGTCGGGCTCACCCCCCGGACGACCTGGAGGAACGTCGGCAGGAAGGTCATCGCCCCGAACATCGCAAAGCCGATGACAAAGCTGATCACCGAGACGAGGGTGAAAGTCCGGATCCGGAAGAGGTGCGGCGGCAGGACCGGCTCCGCGGCCCGGAACTCCACCAGGACGAAGCAGACCAGCAGCACCGTTCCCAGCACCGCCAGACCGATGAGCTGCGGCGAGCTCCAGCCCCAGGTGGTGCCGCCCAGCGAGGCGACCAGGACGAAGCAGGTGGCGACCGAGGCGATCAGGAAGGTGCCGAGATAGTCGATGGTGTGCTTGGTGCTGCGGGTCGGGATGCGGAGTACGGCGGCGATGACGACCAGGGCGACCGCGCCGACCGGCAGGTTGATGTAGAACACCCAGCGCCAGCTCAGATGCTCCGTGAAGAAGCCGCCCAGCAGCGGGCCGAGGATGCTGCTGGCGCCGAAGACCGCGCCGAAGAGCCCCTGGTAGCGGCCGCGCTCCCGGGGCGGGACGATATCGCCGACGATCGCCATCGACAGCACCATCAGCCCGCCGCCGCCCAGTCCCTGGAGGGCCCGGAAGCCGATGAGCTGCGGCATGTTCTGGGCGATCCCGCAGAGCGCGGAGCCGATGAGGAAGATGACGATCGCGGTCTGGAAGAGCTTCTTCCGGCCGTACTGGTCGCCGAGCTTGCCCCAGAGCGGGGTCGCGGCGGTGGAGGCCAGCAGATAGGCCGTCACCACCCAGGACAGGTGCTCCAGACCGCCCAGCTCGCTGACGATGGTCGGCAGGGCGGTGGAGACGATGGTCTGGTCGAGCGCGGCGAGCAGCATCCCGAGCAGCAGGGCGCCGATGGCGAGCAGGATGCCGCGCCGGTCCCGGACCTCGCCCGGCGCCGGGTCGACGGCGTCGGTGCGCACCTGTTCCTGTGCCATACGGGTCTCCTCGCATCCGGAACCCGGCGAAGGTCACACCCCGATTCGCCACTCCCATAGTGGGGCGTACAGGACATTACGGCCCGCCGAGCGAAGGGAGGGTGGCACTTTCGGCCAGCTCTTTGTACCATCGTTGAACAAAGTGGCTCCGCCCGTCTCCCTGACCGGTGGGCGGAGTCACCTTGGCCCCGCCGGTGCGCGGCCGCGCACCGCTCCGCGTGCGCCCCGCGGACGCCGACGGAACCGCTCGTTCCCGTACGCCACCGCAGCGCGCCGCCGCCCTGCCCGGTCGGGTCCAGGCCGCTGCCCTCGCCGCGCCAGGAGAGTACGCCCATGCAGGCCACCACCCTTACCGCCCGAGCCCTCCTCCTCGACATGGACGGCACCCTCGTCAACTCGGACGCGGTTGTGGAGCGCATCTGGCGGGAGTGGGCCGTCGAGCACGGTCTCGACCCCGACGCGGTGCTGAAGGTGGTCCACGGCCGCCAGGGGTACGCGACGATGGCGGAGCTGCTGCCCCACCGCCCGATGGCCGAAAACCATGCGGAGAACGCGGTGATGCTGGCCCGCGAGACCGCCGATATCGACGGCGTGGTCCCGATACCGGGCGCCCCCGCGTTCCTCGCCGCGCTCTCCGGCCTCCCGCACGCCCTGGTGACCTCCGCCGACCTGGCACTGGCGACGGCCAGGATGGCGGCGGCCGGGCTGCCGATGCCGGAGGTCAGGGTCACCGCCGAGTGCATCCGCGACCTGATCGCCGCCGGTGTCCCCGCCGGAGAGATCGCCGTCCTCTACCGGATCAACGCCCAGTCCGAGGTCTACGAGCAGGCACTG
>NZ_JBSFNQ010000041.1:0-72786 GCF_053981115.1 Streptomyces sp. NPDC003691
CGGGACGACCAGCGCCTCCAGGGCGGGCCGGTCGTAGTCGGCGGGCAGGGCGAGCTTGAGGTGGTTCTCGTAGTAGCCGCCGCCGGGGGCCGCGGCGACGCCCGGCCGGGAGTTGTCCACAGGCTGTCGCGGTACGCGGCCCGACGGTCCATAGTGGTGATCCCGACAGTGATGATCTCGGCAGGGCGCCCCGGCGGGGGATCCCGGCCGCAGCGTGACGAAGGGCGGAATCCGATGTCCCAGCAGGTCCGCGGAGTGGTCGCACCCGGCAGGAACGAGCCGGTGCGGGTGGAGACGGTCGTCGTCCCCGACCCCGGCCCGGGAGAGGCCGTGGTGAAGGTGCAGGCCTGCGGGGTCTGCCACACCGACCTGCACTACCGGCAGGGCGGCATCAACGACGACTTCCCCTTCCTGCTCGGCCACGAGGCCGCCGGGATCGTCGAGTCCACCGGCCCCGGCGTCACCGAGGTCGCCCCCGGCGACTTCGTGATCCTCAACTGGCGGGCCGTCTGCGGCCACTGCCGCGCCTGCCGCCGCGGCCGCCCCTGGTACTGCTTCGACACCCACAACGCACAACAGCGCATGACCCTTGCCGACGGCACCGAGCTGACCCCGGCCCTCGGCATCGGGGCCTTCGCGGAGAAGACCCTGGTCGCCGCCGGACAGTGCACCAAGGTCGACCCGGCCGTCGCCCCCTCCGTCGCCGGACTGCTCGGCTGCGGCGTCATGGCGGGCATCGGCGCCGCCGTCAACACCGGCGCGGTCACCCGCGGCGACACCGTCGCCGTCATCGGCTGCGGCGGCGTCGGGGACGCGGCGATCGTGGGTGCCCGGCTCGCCGGGGCGGCGACGGTCATCGGCATCGACATCGACGACCGCAAACTGGAGACCGCCCGCGCCATGGGCGCCACCCACACGGTCAACTCCCGCGCCACGGACCCCGTCGAGGCCGTCCGGGAACTGACCGGCGGCTTCGGCGCCGACGTCGTCATCGAGGCCGTCGGCCGGCCCGAGACGTACCGGCAGGCGTTCTACGCCCGCGATCTCGCGGGCACCGTCGTCCTCGTCGGCGTCCCCACCCCCGATATGACCCTCGAACTGCCCCTGCTGGACGTCTTCGGCCGCGGCGGCGCCCTGAAGTCGTCCTGGTACGGCGACTGTCTGCCCTCCCGCGACTTCCCGATGCTGATCGACCTCCACCAGCAGGGCCGGATCGACCTCGGGGCCTTCGTCACCGAGACCATCGGCCTCGACGACGTGGAACGGGCCTTCGCCCGGATGCACGAGGGCGACGTACTCCGCTCGGTGGTGCTCCTGTGACCGGGATCGACCGCCTGGTCACCGCCGGGACCTTCACCCTCGACGGCGGGGTCTGGGACGTCGAGAACAACGTCTGGATCGTCGGCGACGGCTCCGAGGCGATCGTCGTCGATGCCGCCCACGACGCCGGGGCCGTCGAGGCCGCCCTCGGCGGCCGTACCCTCCGGGCGATCGTCTGCACCCACGCCCACAACGACCATATCGGCGCCGCCCCCGCGCTCGCCGACGCCACCGGCGCCCCGGTCCTGCTCCACCCCGCCGATCTGCCGCTCTGGCGGCTGACCCACCCCGGCCGGGACCCGGACGGCACCCTCTCCGACGGACAGCGCCTCACCGTCGGCGGTACGGAGCTGACCGTGCTGCACACCCCGGGCCACGCCCCCGGAGCCGTCTGCCTGTACGCCCCCGGCCTCTCGGCCGTCTTCACCGGCGACACCCTCTTCGCGGGCGGGCCCGGGGCCACCGGCCGGTCCTTCAGCGACTTCCCCACGATCATCGAGTCGATCCGGGAGCGGCTGCTGACCCTCCCCCCGGAGACGGCGGTCCTCACCGGCCACGGCGAGTCGACGACCATCGGGGCCGAGGCGCCGGCCCTGGAGGAGTGGATCCGGCGCGGCCACTGACCCGGCGGGACCGGCGGATCCACGAGGCCGCCGGCCGGCCGGACCGGCGGGCCGGTGAGATCGGTGCGGTCACCGTGGGCAGTGGGGTCGGTGGGTTCAGTGGGCTGGGCCGGGCCACCGGGCGAGCCGCAGCGCGCTCTTGAAACGACGGGGCTCCCCGGTCAGCGGATCGGTGAACTCCAGCACCCTCGCCAGCAGTTGCAGCGGCCGCCGCCAGTCCTCGGGCGCGGCCTCCCGGACGGCCGGATAGAGCGGATCGTCCAGCAGCGGCAGCCCCAGCGCGTTCATATGGACCCGGAGCTGATGGGTCCGCCCGGTCACCGGCAGCAGCCGGTAGCGGCCCAGCCCCGCCCGGTGCTCCACCAGCTCCACCCGGCTCTCGCTGTTGGGCTCACCGGCCTCCTCCCGGGCCGCGAGCACCCCCCGCTCCTTCACGATCCGGCTCCGCACGGTCCGCGGCAGCGCCACCCCCGGGTTGTACGCGGCCACGCCCTCGTACTCCTTGCGCACCAGCCGGTCGCCGAAGAGCGTCTGATAGGCCCCGCGGTCCCCGGCCCGGACGATACAGAGCACCAGCCCGGCGGTCAGCCGGTCCAGCCGGTGCGCGGGCTGGAGCTCCGGCAGCCCCAGTTCGCGCCGGAGCCTCGCCTGGAGGGTCTCGGTGATATGCCCGCCGCGGGGGGTGGTGGCCAGGAAATGGGGTTTGTCGGCGACCAGGATCCGCTCGTCCCGGTACACGATCCCGATTCCGAAGGGCACCGGCTCCTCCGGTGCGAAGTCCCGGTGGAACCAGAGCAGCAGTCCCGCCGTGTACGGCTCGCCGCCCGTCACGACCCCGTCGCGCGAGACGATCCGGCCCGCGCCGAGCAGCGCACCGGCCCGGTCGGCGCCGTACCGCTCGGCCAGATGTTCCCCCACGGTGGCCCACCGTCCGCCGGAATCCTCCGGAAGCCGCAGCCGTACCGGGTCGATGCCGTCGCGCTGGGGCAGGGGCGCGGGGACCCGTCGTCCACGAACCACCACGGCTCCTCTCCTGCTGCCGTCGTCCCGTTACGCTCCACCCCTGCCCGGGCCGCGGCCGGGCAAGGGGCGCAGATACGGGAAAAGCCCCTCCGAAGAGGGGCTTTTCCGCTGGTGTCCGAGGGGGGACTTGAACCCCCACGCCCGATAAAGGGCACTAGCACCTCAAGCTAGCGCGTCTGCCATTCCGCCACCCGGACCAGGTGTCCGCCGTTCGGCCTGGGCCGTTCCGACGTGGAAAACCATAGCAAACATTCCGGGGTCCCCGATCACCCCTTTCCCCCTTCGGGGTCTCCGCGCGGATCCGCCGGGGCTTCTCTTGGGGCGCGGCCCCCGGCGCGGGAGGATGGGCGGGAACCACCAGCGACTGCGGGAGGAACCAGCGTGAGCGAGCCGACGAGTGCCCGGACCGTGACGGGCGAGGACGAGGTCGTGGATCTGTGCCGGGAACTGATCCGCATCGACACCAGCAACTACGGGGACCACTCGGGGCCGGGGGAGCGGGGCGCGGCCGAGTACGTCGCGGAGAAGCTGGCCGAGGTGGGGCTCGAACCGAAGATCTTCGAATCCCACCGGGGCCGCGCCTCCACCGTGGCCAGGATCGAGGGCGAGGACCCCTCGCGGCCCGCGCTGCTGATCCACGGGCACACCGACGTCGTCCCCGCCAACGCCCACGACTGGACCCACCACCCCTTCTCGGGGGAGATCGCGGACGGCTGCGTCTGGGGCCGCGGCGCGGTCGACATGAAGGACATGGACGCCATGACCCTCGCGGTCGTCCGGGACCGGATGCGCAGCGGGCGCAAGCCGCCGCGCGACGTGGTGCTGGCCTTCCTCGCCGACGAGGAGGCCGGGGGGACGTACGGGGCGCGCTACCTCGTCGACAAGCACCCGGACCTCTTCGAGGGCGTGACGGAGGCGATCGGCGAGGTCGGCGGCTTCTCCTTCACCGTCAACGAGAACCTGCGGCTCTATCTGGTCGAGACCGCCCAGAAGGGCATGCACTGGATGCGGCTGACCGTGGACGGCACCGCCGGACACGGCTCCATGACCAACAACGACAACGCCATCACCGAGCTGTGCGAGGCCGTCGGACGGCTGGGCCGCCACCGCTGGCCGGTCCGGGTGACCCCCACGGTCCGGTCCTTCCTCGACGAGCTGTCCGACGCCCTGGGCACCCCCCTGGACCCCGAGGACATGGACGCCACCCTCGCCAAGCTCGGGGGGATCGCCAAGATGATCGGCGCCACCCTGCGCAACTCGGCCGCCCCCACGATGCTGGGCGCCGGATACAAGGTGAACGTGATCCCGGGACAGGCCACGGCCCATGTCGACGGCCGCTTCCTGCCCGGGCACGAGGAGGAGTTCCTGGCCGATCTCGACCGGCTGCTGGGCCCCCGGGTGCGGCGCGAGGACGTTCACGCCGACAAGGCGCTGGAGACCGGGTTCGACGGCGATCTGGTGGATGCCATGCAGTCGGCGCTGCGGGCCGAGGACCCGATCGCCCGGGCGGTGCCGTACATGCTCTCCGGCGGCACCGACGCCAAGTCCTTCGACGACCTCGGTATCCGCTGCTTCGGCTTCGCCCCGCTGCAACTGCCGCCGGAGCTGGACTTCGCCGGGATGTTCCACGGTGTCGACGAGCGGGTTCCGGTCGACGGGCTGAAGTTCGGCGTCCGGGTCCTGGACCGGTTCCTCGACGCCTCCTGAGCCCGGCCGGCCGCTCGCGGACCGGGTCCGGGCGGAGGCCCGGGCGCAGGTTCGGGCGGAGGTTCGTGCGGGGCGCGGGCCGGTCCGACTCTCCGACAATCGGCCCTTTGTGCGCCACTGACTGGAAAGAGTGAAAGCACCCTTCGTCTCGTAGCCCCCTCCTGCCCTCCTCGTTACAGGTGGTGCGGTCCGCGGCTGGGACCGCACTGCCTACTAGGAGGAATAATGATCAAGAAGGTCGTCGCCGCCGCGGCTGTCACCGGTGGACTGGTGCTCGCCGGCGCGGGTGCCGCCGTGGCCAGCTCGGGTGCCCAGGGCGCCGCTGTGAACTCCCCCGGTGTGCTCTCCGGCAATGTCGTCCAGGTTCCGGTCCACGTGCCGGTCAACGTCTGCGGCAACACCATCAACGTGGTCGGGCTTCTGAACCCCGCCTTCGGCAACACCTGCATCAACGGCTGAATGCCGCATCACATGCCCCGGGCCCTCGGGGCCCGGGTATGAACGCGGGCGGTCCCGGAGCGCATCCACGCACTCCGGGACCGCCCGGCATTTCTGCCCCGGGCGCCCGCGCCCGGAGGAATTCCTGACGATCGAGAAGGCAGGGAATCACCTATGCGACAGGTCACGCGTAAAGGCCTGATCACCATGGCCGCGGCGGCGGGCGGGGCACTCGCTCTGGGCGGAGGGTACGCGCAAGCGGACTCCGGAGCGCACGGCGCGGCGGTCAACTCCCCGGGCGTCGCCTCCGGCAACAACGTCCAGGTTCCGGTCAATGTTCCGGTCAATGCCTGCGGTAACACGGTGGACGTGGTGGGGCTGCTGAACCCCGCGTTCGGCAACAACTGCGCCAACACCTCCGCCCCGGCCAAGGCCGGACCGGCGAAGCCCGCTCCGGCGAAGCCCGCCCCGGCCGTGCCCGGGTCCGGCGCCGGAGTCCCCGCGACCAATCTGCCCGCGGGCACGGGCGGTTCCACCACCGGCGGCGGCGCCCACGCGGGCGGCGGTACGGCCAACTCCCCGGGTGTCGGCTCCGGCAACAACGTCCAGGCTCCGATCGACGTTCCGGTCAACGCCTGCGGCAACACGGTCGACATCATCAGCCTGCTGAACCCGGCGTTCGGCAACAACTGCGCCAACGACAGCTCGATCGCCCAGCCGCTGCCCCCGGAGCAGCCGGTCACCCCGGTCAAGCCGCCGCAGCCGGTCGAGCCGCCGACGGCCGTCAAGCCGGTCGACCGTGAGCCGACGGCGCCCGTGAGCCGCTCCGCCGAACGCCCCGTCCAGGACGACGACGTCCTCGCCCACACCGGCGCCGGATCGCTCGGTCTGATCGCGCCCGCCGGAGCGGGTCTGCTGCTGGCCGGTGCCGTCCTCTACCGCAGGTCGCGCGCCTCCGCCTGACCTCCCGCCCTGCCCGTACCCCCGGACCCGCCGCCGCACGGAAGGCGTCCACGGGACCGCCGGGGTACGCGGACGACCGACGGGCCCCGCCGCGGCGGGGCCCCTTTCGTGCTGATCGCACAGGGGTGACCGGCGGTACTCGCGCCGATCGCCCGGTGGCGCCGGCCCGCCGCCCCGGGGATCCGCTCACCGGGGCGGGATCACCAGGTGGCGCGGAGCTGGCGGATGATCCGCCGCCGCAGCCGCACCCGCCGGCTGCCGTCCCGGTGCAGCGTCAGTCGGTCCAACTCCCAGTGTCCGTACTCGGCATGGTCGGTGAGCAGACGTGTGGCCTCCTTGCGGGAGACTCCGCGAGGGACGTACACGTCGACAAATTCGTATTCCGGCATCGCATCTATTGTGCGGGCACAGCCCCCGTACGGATAGCGTCTGCACTATGTCTGATGCTGCGCAGCCCACCGCTGCCGAGGTACGTGCCGCCGCGGAGGCGGTCAAAGCCGCACTGGACCGTCACCTCGCGGCGGTCGAGAACCGCACGGGAGAGGACGACCCGGCCGTCTACGACGCGTTCAACGCCCTGGCCGTGGCGGCCGAGGCGTACGACGAACGGCTCTACGACCGCTACGACGAGGTCACGCCCTTCGAGATCCCCGGGGCGGAGGGCGCTCTTCCGCCCTACGCGGGTCCCGAGGAACCGAACGCCCTCAGCGTGCTGATCCGCCGGGACTACGCGGTGGCCGAGCCGCAGCGGCTGCTCGCACAGGCCCAGCGCATCGCCGACATCGAGGCCGCGGACGACCCGGCGGCCGGGGGCGGAAGGCCCGCGGCGGCGAGCCTGCACACGGCTCTCGGGGTGCTCTTCGGCGAGTACGAACCCGACGAGATCGCCAGCCGGCACAAGGAGTTCGGCCTGGAGGAGGGCGACTCCGCGCTCTGGGTGTCCGCCGTAGACGAGCTTCCGGAGCCGGGGGAGTGGCTGGACGCCCCCTTCGAGACGGACGCCCAGCGGGTGATCTGCCGCTTCGACGTGAGCGCCGTCTTCGACGACGACCTCGGTGAGGAGCTGGACGAGCTGCGCCGCTGAGCGGCCGCCGGGCCGCCCGCGGTACGGGCCGGGCCCCTCCCCGGGCGGGGAGGGGCCCGGCCCTTCGTCCTTACGGAGCCGGCCGGGGCGCCCGGCTGCCGAGCGGCGGGCCGCGCCCGCGGGTCCGGCCGGTACCCCCGGTGCCCCGGTACTCCGCAGGTCCGGCCGGTACCCCCGGTGCCCCGCGGGTCCGGCTGCTACCGCCGGTACTCCAGCAGGGTCCGGGCGATCAGCACCTGGGTCGGCTCCAGCGCGTCCTTGCCGTCCTCCACGTCCCACAGACCGTTCTGGAGCACCCGGCCCAGCGTCCAGCCGACCGCCCTCCGGCGGTCCGTGCCGACGGCCTCGGACAGCCGGTCGAAGCGGCGGAGCACGGTCCGGCCGATATCGCCGGACGCCACCACCGCGTCCCAGCGGTCGTCGATCGCGGGCAGCAGATCGAATCCCGGGTCACCGGCCAGCGGCTCCGGGTCGATCGCCAGCCAGGGTTCGCGCTCCCCGGCGAGCACATTGCCGGTGTGGAGGTCCCAGTGGAGCAGCCGGTCCCCGGCCTCGGGCACCAGCTCGGCCACCGCGGCCGCGCAGGTCTCCAGCAGTTTCCGCTCGGCGGGGTCGCGCAGCGCGGCGGCGGCCGCCGGGGCCGCGGCCACCATCGCGGCGGCGATGTCCGGCAGCCCGCGCAGCCCGGCGGGCGCGGCCACGGCGGTCAGCCGGGCCAGCAGACCGGCGAGCACCCCGAGAACGGTCTCCTCGTCGGTCACCGACGACAGCGGACGGGTATCGTCCAGCCGCTCCAGCAGCTGGCAGGCACTGTCCCCGTCCTGTTCGAGCAGCTGGACGATGCCGTTGCCGCGCCAGGCGCGCAGCCCGTCGGCCGTTCCGGCGGTCTCCTCGCGGAGCTGCTGGAGCTTGAGCGCGGCGGCCTCCCCGCCGGCCCGGCGTACGGGCAGCACCAGCGAGGCCATGCCCCACCGGGCGGGCCCGTCGGGCCGCAGCCGCCACCGGTCCAGCAGTTCGCCGCCTAGCTCCGGCAACCCGGCGAGCCAGGCGCGCGCCCCGGCGCCCTGGGTGCCGTACGAAGCGGCGAAGGCGCCGGGAACGTCGATCGTGGTCGGCGTGTTCATGAAAAGTCACTCCTTCGTGGAAAGCGGATGCCGATGGCCTGCGAAGGAGTGGTGCGGTGGTGCCCGGGGCGCGGGCAGACGTCAAAGCATGCGGCCACCCTAACGCCGTGTGATCGCCGCGCCATGGGGTTTTTTCCGGTACGACGGCGACCGCGCGGCGGCGGTCCCCGCGGGCTGCATGGCCGCCCGGCTGCCCGGCGGCCCGCGGTGGACCCGGGCCGGCGGCCTGGTGGACCCGGGCCGGAGCCGCCGGGGCCGTCCGTCCGTCGAACGGGTCCGCGACGGGCCGTCGTCTCACGACGACGGCGGTCGGTGCGCACAACACCGTGGCGCCCGGCCCGGCACCACCACCGGGCACCTCTGACAAGGACGCCTTCCGGGCGACCGCCACTCTCGGCGGCAGCCGCCGCACGGAATCCCCGGCCCGGGGGACCGGACGCCCACGGGGACTCCGCGGCGCCGGGCATACCGGGTGGCGCGGGAACCTTGGTACGGCCGCGCCGGGCCGGTCGCCCCGACCGGGCGGGACCATGAGGTCCGCCCGGCCCCGAGGGGCGTCGGTGTGTGCAGGGGGCCTCCGGGCCGCCGCGTTCGCGAGCCGGTCCGCCGGGGACCCCGGTGCGGACCGTCCGCCTCGCGGCCGGTGCCGGGCTCGTCCTCCCCGGTGCGGGCCGTACGGACCCGGGGTACGGGCCATCGGTGCGCCGCGGTGTCCCGGCCGCGCGGGCCGCCGCGGCCGGGGCATGCCGGGCAGGGCATGCCCCGGGCCGTCGGCGCTGATGACCGGCCCGGCGGTGGTCTCCGTGCGTGACGCGCGTGAGCCGTCAGACCCCCGGGGTGTCGGTGGGGGCGAGCAGCGCCGTCAGGAGGGTGCGCAGCCGGGTGGTGCGGGGGAGGGCCGGGACCGTGGCCACCGCGCGGGGGAGGGCGGCTTCCGCCCCGTGGACCACCGAGAGATGCCGCTCGGCGCGCCCGAAGGCCGTGTACACCCAGGGGCGGCTGAGCGCGTCCACGGCATCGCCGGGCAGGACGACCACCGCCGCGGGCCAGCGCAGCGCCGCCGCCTGATGGGCGGTCAGCGCCCAGCCGTGCCGCAGGGTGGCGCCGATGCGGTCCCTGGCCACGGTCACCGCCGTACCCCCGCAGTCGATCCTGAGACCCGCCGCGTCCGCCGAGACCACGGTGCCGGGCAGGGTGCGGCCGGGAGCGGGGGTGTACGCGATACGGTCCCCGGGGTCGTAGCCGCCGAAGCGGCCCGGGCCGGGGTTCAGCCGGGCCTTCAGCGCGGTGTTCAGCGCACGGGTGCCCGCGGACCCGCCGTGGGCCGGAGTGATCACCTGGGTGCGGTCGGCGGGGACGCCGATCGCCCGGGGGATCGAGTCGGCCACGAGCTGGACCGTACGGTGGACGGCCTCGCCCGCGTCCCGGACGGGGACGATCACCACCTCCTTGCCCGGGGCCGCGACCTCGTTGAGTTCGCCGATGCCGATACCCGAGACCAGTTCGCCGATCGGGCCCGGGTCCGGGACCCGGGAGGCGATCCGGGGGCAGACGCCCGCGGCCAGCAGATCGGTGAAGACCTGGCCCGCGCCCGCCGGGCCCAGCTGGGCGGGGTCGCCGCCGAGCACCAGCCGCGCCCCGTCCGGCAGTGATTCCACCAGCGCGGCCGCGGGCTCGGTGGCCAGCCTGGGGGCGTCGAGGACGACCAGCAGGTCGAGCGCCCAGGCGCCGTCCTCGTCCCGTCCCGGGCCGGCGGTCCCGGCCAGCAGCGCCGCGACCGTGACCCCGGCGGGGCCCAGGGCGCGAGCCGCCTCCTCGCTGTGGACGGCGACGAACGCGGTCAGCCCGAGCGACCGGGCGGTCCCGGCCAGGGCGGCCGGTTCGGCGCGGGCCGCCTCACCACCGGTGTGGACGACCAGACCGTGGGCGGCCAGGGCGCGGGTCAGCTCCGTGGGCTCGGCCACGGCGTCCCACCGGGCGTCCGGGCCGCTCCTGGCCAGCCTGCCCAGACCGTCGGCGAGGCTCTCCTCCGCGAGGGCGTAGCGGTCGAGGGAGAGCAGGACGGGCCCCGCCGGCTCCTCGTCCCCGCCGGACTCCCCGCCGGAGTCGCCGCCGGATTCCGCCGGGTCCTCCCCGGCCGCGGCCCCTTCGGCGCCCCGGTCCGCTTCGGGCGCGAAGGCCAGCACCGCACCGTCGGCGACCGCCTGCCCCAGCGCCTCGTCCGGCGCCGGTACCGCGCGCCCGGCGAGGGCGGCCAGGATCTCCGTCGACGGCACCGCGGTGTGTCCCCGCAGGGCGGCCTGCTCCAGCTGCCAGGTGATCAGGGCGGTGGTGCGCCGGGGGTCGCCCGGCCCGCACTCCCCGTCCAGCAGCGTCTTGGCGAAGGAGTCGGCCTCTTCGGGCCGGATCCCGGGCACCGAGAGCAGCAACCAGGGGTCCTCCAGCAGCACGGCCTCCGCCTGCTCGCCCAGCGCCTCCGCCACCGCGGGGGCGGCGTCCTCGGGACCCCGCCCCCGGGCCAGTACACCCCGGACGGCGGCCACGGCCCCGGGCGCGACGGCCGGGCCGGACGGCGGAGCGACCGCTTCCCGGGCGGGGCGGGGTACGCCCGGCCCGGGCGGCGCGGTCTCGGCGGGGCGGGCCGCCGGGGCCTTGGGGGTCTTGGGGGCGGACGAGGCGTAGAACGCGCCGCCGGACTTCTCGCCCCGCTCCACGGCCCGGACGGCCGCGAGCAGATCGGCCGCCGAGCCGCTCAGCCCGGCGCCGCTCGCCACCGGCGCGGTCCGCTCGGCCTTCCGCTGCTCGATCCGGGCCCGCAGCTCCCGCTGCGCGGCCAGCTCCTGCTGTGCCTCCGACAGCTCCCCGGCCTCCTGCCCGGCAGCGGCGGAGGAGTCCGCTCCGGCGCGCGCGGATTCCGGTTCGGATTCCGAGTCGGGGTCCGGGTTCGGGTCCGATGCCGGTTCCGGACCGTCCACGGCCCCCTCCGGCAGCTCGCCGTCCTCCCCGTCCCCGCCGTTCTTGCCGTTTTCGCCGTCGGTACCCTCCGGGTCCGCGGCGGTCCGGGCCTCAAGGCCCTCCGGGGCGTCGCCGGTGGGCGTGGTCCGGTCCGCTTCCGCCGGGGCCCCGGCCCCCTGCGGCACGCCGCCCGTCGCCTCGGCCGGGGACTCCGCCGTCCCGGCGGGCGCGGTGGGATCCTGCAAGTCTTCCGTGGCCTCCGGAGCCGCAGCCGTTTCCCCGGTGTCCGGTGTCCCGGTGCGGTCCTGCGGGCCGGGGCCCGCGGTCGCCGCCGCCCCTTCCACGGCCTCGGACCCCGCCGCGGCCTCCGGTGTCCCGGTGCAGTCCTCCGCGCCGCGGCCCGCCGCCTGCTCCGAACCGTCCGCAGCCTCCGCGGCCTCCGGTGTCGCGGTGCCGTCCGCTGCCCCGCGGTCCCCCGGCTTCCCGCTCCGCCGGGCGCCGCGGCCCGCGGCACCCGCCGGTTCGCCGGGCGGGCCGGGGTCCGCGGCGGGACGGTCGTCGGTGGTGCCGGGCTCGGCGCCCCCGGCTCCGGCCGGGGGTTCGGGGTGCTGCCCCCGGGAAGGCGCGGTCACAGGGTGCTCCAGTCCTGGTCGGGATAGTGGTGCACGGGCGCCGACACATCGTCGAGCGCCCGGCGGATCTCGTCAGGAAGACTAAGCGTCTCCACCGACAATGCGGCCGTGAGCTGCCGCGCGTTGCGCGCGCCGACGATCGGGGCCACCACTCCCGGCCGGTCCCGGACCCAGGCCAGCGCCACCTGGAGCGGGGTGGTGGCGAGCCCGTCGGCGGCGGTGGCCACCGCGTCCACGATCCGGTCGGCCGTCTCGTCCAGATACGGCTCGACGAACGCGCCGAGCCGCTCCGAGGCGCCCCGGGAGTCCGAGGGGACCCCGGTGCGGTACTTGCCGGTGAGCACCCCGCGCCCCAGTGGGGAGGACGGCAGCAGCCCCACGCCCAGATCCCGGGCCGCGGGCAGCACCTCGCGCTCGATACCCCGCTGGAGCAGCGAGTACTCCATCTGGGTGCTGGCGATCGGAGTACGCGCGCCGGACGCGGCCAACTGCCAGGTCGCCGCCTTGGCGAGCTGCCAGCCGCAGAAGTTGGAGACCCCCGCGTACCGGGCGCGACCGCTGGTGACGGCGGTGTCCACGGCCTGGAGGGTCTCCTCCAGCGGAGTCAGCGGATCGAAGGCGTGGACCTGCCAGAGGTCGACGTGGTCGGTGCCCAGCCGCGCGAGCGAGTCGTCGAGGGCCGCGAGCAGATGACCCCGCGAGCCGTCGAAGCGGCGCTCCGGATCGGCCACACTGCCCGCTTTGGTCGCTATCACCAGATCCCGCCGGGGCACCAGCCGCTCCACGAGCTGCCCCAGCAGATACTCGGCATCCCCGCCCCCGTACACATCGGCGGTGTCGACGAGCGTCCCGCCCGCCTCCCAGAACGCCTTGAGTTGGTCCGCCGCGTCGTGTTCGTCGGTGTCCCGGCCCCAGGTCAGGGTGCCGAGTCCGATCCGGGACACGCGCAGGCCGGTGCGGCCGAGATGCCTCTGCTCCATGAGCGCTGAGGGTACTGGCCGGGGGGCGGAGCCGAGAGGGCCTGTGGACAACCGCGAGCCGCGCCGGTCCGCTCCGGCGGGTGGTGAACGCAACGCTGACGGATCGCACCGGGCGCGCTAGAGTCCCCGCCACAGGGATGTTACTGATTGGTAAGGGGAGTGGGTATGCGGCTCGGCATCAATCTCGGCTACTGGGGCGCCGGCATGGACGGCGACAACCTGGCCGTCGCCCGGGAGGCCGACCGCCTCGGCTACGACGTCTGCTGGGCGGCCGAGGCCTACGGCTCCGACGCGCCGACCGTACTGAGCTGGGTCGCCGCGCAGACCGAGCGGATCGACATCGGCTCCGCCATCATGCAGATCCCGGCCCGCCAGCCCGCGATGACGGCGATGACCGCGGCCACCCTCGACTCCCTCTCCGGCGGCCGGTTCCGCCTCGGCCTCGGTGTCTCCGGCCCCCAGGTCTCCGAGGGCTGGTACGGCGTGAAGTTCGACAAGCCGCTGGCCCGCACCCGCGAGTACGTCGACATCGTGCGCAAGGCGATGAGCCGTGAACGGCTCACCCACGACGGCGAACACTGGACCCTCCCGCTGCCCGGCGGCCCCGGCAAGCCCCTCAAGCTCACCGTCCACCCCCAGCGCGAGCACATCCCCCTCTACATCGCCGCCATCGGCCCCAGGAACCTCGAACAGACCGGTGAGATCGCCGACGGCGCCCTGCTCATCTTCCCGGCCGCCGAGCATCTGGAGGAGACCGCGATCCGGCCGCTGCGCGAGGGGCGCGAGAAGGCCGGGAAGACGATGGACGGCTTCGACGTCTGCCCGACCGTGCCGCTCGCCCTCGGCGACGACGTCACCGCGCTCGCCGACGTCTTCCGCCCCTATACCGCCCTCTACGTCGGCGGTATGGGCAGCCGCAAGCAGAACTTCTACAACCAGCTCGCCCGCCGTATGGGGTACGAGAAGGAGGCCGCCGAAATCCAGGACCGGTACCTGGCGGGAGACAAGGACGGCGCGGCCGCGGCCGTACCGCACCAGCTGATCGACTCCACCACCCTCCTCGGCTCCGTCGAGCGGATCGCCGACCGGATGCGGGCCTACGCGGAGGCCGGGGTCACCACCCTCACCCTCGCCCCGGCGGGCTTCACCCTCGACGAGCGCCTTGCCGCGCTGCGCGCGGGCACCGAGGCCGCGGAGCGCGCCGGAGTCGCCTGAGCACACCGGGCCGGGGCGGGTACGGACCCGGGCGGGCGGCACCGCCCGGACCGGGCCCGTACCCGCCCCGGCCGCCTCGGCGCGCCGCCCGGCCCCGGTGTCCCTGCCGCCTCCCGTGACCCCCTGGCCCCGTCCCGCAGCGGCGCGCCGACCCGATCGGCGCAGTTCCCGGTCCCAGCTGTTGCCACCTGACCGCCTCCGCATTTGACTCGTTCTTTGCGGATGCCTTCAGGAGGTGCAGCCATGCTCTCGGCCCGAAGCCTGTTCCAGGAAATCCTCGACAACGACGATTCCTACCGGTTGTTCTGCTCCATCGCCGCCAGCGGCGAGGCCCAGGGCGGCTGGGAGAACGCCCGTATCGCCGCCCTCGTGCCCGAGGGCCTGCGCGACCTCGCGCCCAGGATCACCCGGCACGGCGCCGACGAGGACAAGCACGGCAGGATCTTCAACGCCCTGCTGAAGAAGCGCGGTCTCGACCCCGTCCCGGTGCCTCCCGAGACCGACTACACGATGCTCCTCGAACACCGGGGCATCGGCCTACCCCACGAGAAGCTCGGCCGCGACGAACCCCTGACCGAGCGGGACATCGTGGTCTACCTCTCCCACAGCCGGGTCACCGAGCAGCGTGCCGCCGACCAGATGGTGATGCTGGTCAGGTACTTCGGCGACCACCCCGAGGTCGGCAAGGCGATCAGGATGATCTCCCACGACGAGGACAACCACCTCGCCTACTGCCACGAGGAGCTGCTGCGGCTCACCGATGCCGGACACGGCGCGGCCATCCGCCGCACCCTGCGGGCCTGCGCCCTCGCCGAGATCAGGATCTACCGGGACGTCAGCCTCGCCGTGATGGACCGCATGGGCCGACTGCTGGGCTGGTCGGCGCCGAAGGCGGCGGTGCTGGCCGCCGGGGTCCACACGATGTACCTCTACGAACGGCTCGGCGGCTGGCGCCGCATGGTCCGGCTGCGGATGCCGGAGCGCCGCGGCGCGCTCGACGGGCCCGCGACCGCGGCTCCGGCGTTCTGAGCCCCGCCGGCCCCCTGCGCCGTCTGCTCCCCGCCCGCCCGGGGCCGCCGCGCACCGGGCGGAGCGCGGCCGGGCGGAACCGGACCTGAACGAGCCCGGCTGAACGGGCCGGGCGTTCCGCAGCCGTCCCGGCGGCCCCGCGGAACCGGACCGCGCGGCCGCCGGACACCGCTGCCGGACGGGCGGCGGGGCGGCCGGCGGGGCGGGTGCGCCGAGGTTGTCCACAGGTGCGACGCCGGTCCGTGCCGGGTCCGCGCCGGGGCGCCTACCCTGGCGGGCATGGCCACCCTGATTCTCGTACGCCACGGACGCTCCACCGCGAACACGGCGGGCGTGCTCGCCGGACGGACCCCCGGAGTCCATCTCGACGAGCGCGGACTCGAACAGGCCGCGGCACTGCCCGCCCGGCTCGCCGCCCTGCCGCTCGCCCTCGCCGTCACCAGCCCGCAGGAGCGCTGCCGCGAGACCCTCGGCCCCCTGCTCGCGGCCCGCCCCGGGCTGGAGCTGCGGACCGACGAACGCGTCGCCGAGTGCGACTACGGCGACTGGTCCGGGCGCAAGCTGATGGAGCTGGCCGGCGACCCCCTGATGACGGTCGTCCAGCAGCACCCCTCGGCGGCCGCCTTCCCCGGCGGCGAATCGCTGCGCGCCATGCAGGCCCGGGCCGTCGAAGCCGTCCGCGACTGGAACGACCGGGTGGCCGCCGAGCACGGCGAGGACGCGGTCTACCTCGTCTGCACGCACGGCGACATCATCAAGGCCCTCGTCGCGGACGCCCTGGGCCTCCACCTCGACCACTTCCAGCGGATCCACGCCGAGCCGTGCTCCGTCACGGCCGTCCGCTACACCAGAACCCGCCCCTTCCTCCTCCGGCTCGGCGACACCGGCGAATTCGGCTCCCTCGAACCGCACCCGGCCCGCGGCGCGGGCGCAGCGGAGCCCGCCGCCGACACCGCGCCCGAGGGGAACGCGGTGGTAGGGGGTGGTGCGGGCGCCCCGTGATCGTCGGGCGCAGTAGGGTGGACGGGCGGTCGGCACACCCGGCCGTACGGCCCGTGACACCGACCCCGCGGGGCCGGCGCCCCGGCCGGTCCGCCGTCGTCAGCAGCACAGCCGCCCCGCCGGCCGCACAGCCCCCGGGCCGTCGGAGAGCGGCCCGGAAGCCGTACCCGAGCCCCGAGGGAGTCAGAGCGTGTCCCGTCAGGTGTTCCTCTACGACCCGCCGGACCGGTTCGTGGCCGGTACGGTCGGGCTCCCCGGACGCCGTACGTTCTTCCTCCAGGCGTCAGCCGGAGGCCGCGTCACCAGCGTCGCCCTGGAGAAGACCCAGGTGGCGGCACTTGCCGAGCGGATCGACGAACTCCTCGACGAGGTGGTACGGCGTACCGGCGGCAATGCCCCGGTGCCCGCGGTCGCCCCCGCCGACATCGCCGACACCGCCCCCCTCGACGCCCCCGTCGAGGAGGAGTTCCGGGTCGGGACCATGGCCCTGGCCTGGGACGGCGAGGAACAGCGCATGATCGTCGAGGCCCAGGCGCTGGTCGAGCTGGAAGCCGACTCCGAGGAGGACCTCGCGGAGGCCGAGGAGCGGCTGCTCCAGGACGAGGAGAACGGTCCGCCGATGCTCCGCGTCCGGCTCACCGGGGCCCAGGCCCGCGCCTTCGCCAAACGCGCCCTCGACGTGGTCAACGCGGGCCGTCCGCCGTGCCCCCTGTGCAGCCTCCCGCTCGACCCGGAAGGACACGTATGCCCGCGCCAGAACGGATACCGCAGGGGGGCGTGACGGCCCCCGGCGACCGTGCCGGAGCGCTCCGCCTGCTCGGCGAGGGCGAGCTGACCGTGCGCGGCCGGATCCCCGGCGCGTCCAACGCGGTGCTGTTCTGCACGGTGGCGTACGAGGGCGAGGAGGCGTCCTGCGTCTACAAGCCGGTCGCCGGGGAGCGCCCCCTGTGGGACTTCCCCGACGGCACCCTCGCCGAGCGCGAGGTGGCCGCCTACGAGGTCTCCGAGGCGCTCGGCTGGGGGCTCGTCCCGCCCACGGTGCTGCGGGACGGCCCGTACGGCCGGGGGATGGCCCAGCTGTGGATCGACGCGGACCCCGAGGCCGGGCTGCTGGCCCTGGTCGACGGGGACGAGCCGGACGACGGCTGGAAGGCGGTCGGCCGCGCCGACGTCGGAGAGGGCCGTACCGCCCTCCTCGTCCACGCGGACGACGACCGGCTGCGCCGGCTCGCCGTGCTCGACGCGGTCATCAACAACGGCGACCGCAAGGGCGGCCATCTGCTGCCCGCGGCGGACGGGGCGCTGTACGCGATCGACCACGGCGTCACCTTCAACACCGACGCCAAGCTCCGCACGCTCCTGTGGGGCTGGGCGGGGGAGCCCCTGACCCCGGATGCCCGGACGGCCCTGGACCGCCTCGACGGCGCGCTGCGCCCCGGGGAGCCGCTGGCCGGCCGGCTGGCCGCACTGCTGACGGACACCGAGGTGGAGGCGGTACGGAGCCGGGTGGCCGGGCTCCGGACCACCGGCATCCATCCGGTCCCGACGGGCGAGTGGCCGGCCATCCCCTGGCCCCCGGTCTGACCCGGCCGCACGGGCGGCGGGCCGGAGCACGGCCCCGGTGCCGTATCCGGCAGCCCGGTCGCCGGGGCCCGGCGACGGAACGCGCGCCTGCCGGCGTTCCACCCCGGGAAGCGCTCGCCGGGCCTTCGGCGGACCGATGGGTTTCGGCCGACCGGGGCCGGGGAAGTCTGGGGCTCGGAGGCTTCCGCCAAGATCGTTGTACCCCACAGCAGCGTCGGCGCGGGAGCTGCGGCTAGGCTCGGATGCATGCATGCCTGGCCCGCTTCCGAGGTCCCCGCCCTGCCCGGCAAGGGCCGCGACCTCAGGATTCACGACACCGCGACCGGTGAACGAGTCACCCTCGCCCCCGGTCCCGTCGCCCGTATCTACGTCTGCGGCATCACCCCGTACGACGCGACCCACCTCGGTCACGCGGCGACCTACAACGCGTTCGACCTCGTTCAGCGCGTGTGGCTCGATACGAAGCGGCAGGTTCACTACGTCCAGAACGTGACCGACATCGACGACCCCCTCCTGGAGCGCGCGATCCGCGACGGCGAGGACTGGACGGAGCTGGCGCAACGCGAGACCAAGCTCTTCCGCGAGGACATGACGGCCCTGCGGATGCTGCCGCCGCGCCACTACGTCGGCGCCGTCGAATCGATACCCCGCATCGTGCCCCTGGTGGAACGGCTCCGCGACGCCGGAGCCGCCTACGACCTCGACGCCGACATCTACTTCTCGGTGGAGAGCGACCCGCACTTCGGCGAGGTCTCCCGGCTCGACGCCGAGGCCATGCGGCTGCTCTCCGCCGAGCGCGGCGGCGACCCGGACCGGCCGGGCAAGAAGAACCCCGTCGACCCGCTCCTGTGGCAGGCCGCCCGGGAGGGCGAGCCGCACTGGGACGGCGGCAGCCTCGGCCCCGGCCGCCCCGGCTGGCACATCGAGTGCGTCGCCATCGCCCTCGACCACCTCGGGATGGGCTTCGACATCCAGGGCGGCGGCTCCGACCTGGTCTTCCCCCACCACGAGATGGGCGCGTCGCACGCCCAGACGCTCACCGGCGAGCATCCCTTCGCCCAGGCGTACGTCCACGCCGGAATGGTCGCGCTGGACGGCGAGAAGATGTCGAAGTCCAAGGGCAACCTGGTCTTCGTCTCCGCGCTGCGCCGCGCCGGTACCGACCCGGCCGCCATCCGGCTCGCCCTCCTCGCCCATCACTACCGCAGCGACTGGGAGTGGACCGACGCGGACCTCACGGCCGCCGAGGAGCGGCTCGGCCGCTGGCGCGCCGCGGTGTCCCGCCCCGACGGTCCCGGCGCGGACGGGCTGCTGGAGGAGGTCCGTACCGCCCTCGCCGACGATCTCGACACGGCGGCCGCGCTCGCCGCGGTCGACCGCTGGGCGGAGCTCCAGCAGTCAGCTGGGGGGACGGACGAGGGAGCGCCCGGACTGGTCTCGCGGACCGTGGACGCCCTGCTGGGTGTCGCGCTCTGAGATCTCCCTGCCGAAGCGGGCCGTACCGCGGCTCACCCGGCGGAGCGGAATGCTCCGGTGAGGTGTGGTCCGCGCGGTGGTCCGGCCGGGCGGTGACCGCCGTGCCCCGGCGCGGGCCGGGGGAGTAGGGACCGAAAAGGGGACGCCGCCCGCATGGAGCGGGCGGCGTCCCCTTTCGTATACCTGGTGGTGTCAGGTGGTGTCTTCGTCCGGAGCCGACTCCGACTCCGACTCCGACTCCGACTCCGACCCGGACTTGCGTCCGGACTCGCGTCCGGAATCCGGTCCCGACCCGGCGCCGGACGGGGAGTCCGTCGCGGAGCCCCCGGAGCCCTCGGAGTCCGTGCCGGGGCCCGGCCCTTCGCCGTCACGGCCGGACTCCGGTCCCTCGCCCGTCCCGCCGGACCCGCCGGACTTCCCGGACCCTGCGGGTCCGCCGGCGCCGCCCGGGCCGCCGGATTCCTCGGATCCGTCCGTCCCGCCGTCACCGGCGGCCCGGTCACCGCCGGAACCGTCCGGCTCCCGCTCCCGGCCCTCGGCCGCTTCGTCCCGCTCCGGCCGGCGCGCCTTCGACGCCCGTCCCAGCCCGCCCGAGGGATCGCGCAGATACGAGC
The DNA here is from genome assembly GCF_053981115.1 of Streptomyces sp. NPDC003691. Classification (NCBI taxonomy): domain Bacteria; kingdom Bacillati; phylum Actinomycetota; class Actinomycetes; order Kitasatosporales; family Streptomycetaceae; genus Streptomyces; species Streptomyces sp. NPDC003691. Next base: position 19,770 of record NZ_JBSFNQ010000041.1, read on the forward strand.
CGCCGGCCGGACCGACCGCACCGCCCGGACCCGGATCGCCCGCATCGGGACCGACACCCGGCCCCAGCCCGCCGACGGAGCCCGGCCCGCCGTCCCGCCGCCGCAGATAGCGCTCGAACTCCCGGGCGATGGCCTCGCCGGAAGCCTCCGGCAGCTCCGCCGTGTCGCGCGCCTCCTCCAGCGTCTGGACGTACTCGGCGACCTCGGAGTCCTCCGCCGCCAGCTGGTCCACGCCCAGCTGCCAGGCCCGGGCGTCCTCGGGGAGTTCGCCCAGCGGGATCCGCAGCCCGATCAGATCCTCCAGCCGGTTCAGCAGGGCCAGCGTCGCCTTGGGGTTCGGCGGCTGCGACACGTAGTGCGGTACCGCGGCCCACAGGCTCACCGCGGGCACCCCCGCATGCGTACACGCCTCCTGGAGGATGCCGACGATGCCCGTCGGCCCCTCGTACCGGGTCTCCTCCAGGTCCAGCGTCCGCGCCAGGTCCGGGTCGGAGGTGATGCCGCTGACCGGTACCGGCCGGGTGTGCGGGGTGTCCCCGAGCAGCGCGCCCAGGATCACCACCATCTCGACGCCCAGTTCATGGGCGAATCCGAGGATCTCGTTGCAGAACGAACGCCAGCGCATGGACGGTTCGATACCGCGCACCAGCACCAGATCACGGGGCTTGTCGCCGCCCACCCGGACCACGGAGAGCCGGGTCGTGGGCCAGGTGATCTTCCGTACTCCGCCGTCCATGTACACCGTGGGCCGGTTGACCTGGAAGTCGTAGTAGTCCTCGGCGTCGAGCGCCGCGAAGACCTCGCCCTTCCACTCCCGGTCCAGATGTGCGACCGCGGTGGAGGCGGCGTCGCCGGCGTCGTTCCAGCCCTCGAACGCGGCCACCATGACCGGGTCGATCAGCTCGGGTACCCCCTCGAGCTCGATCACCCAGTGCCTCCTTCCGAAGTTCCCTCTCGTACGCCCCAACCTTACGGCTTTCGGGCGGTGCCACCGCAGCCCCTGTGCACGGCCGGGTGAACGGGGTGTCCGTCCGTTTCCCTGCCCCCAACACCGCTGATTCATCCGAGCTGTGAGGAGGAGATTCCGGGGATTCCCGGTACTCCCCGGCGCTGTTCGGCGGCCGCCCGCGGCGGGGACCGTCGCCCGGCCGGTCAGAGGCCGGAGCGGAGCCACCGCTCCACGGTCGCGAGGTGCACCGTCGCCCAGGCTCGCGCCGCGTCCGCGTCGCCGTCCCGCAGCGCGCCCAGGATGGCCCGGTGTTCGCCGAGTACGGCGCCGACCGCGCCCTCCCGGGTCAGCCCCCGCCAGAGCCGGGCCCGGGCCGCCGGCCCCGAAAGACCGTCGAGCAGGGCGCACAGCACCGAATTCCCCGACCAGCGCACGATCCCGCGGTGGAACGCGAGATCCGCCTCGACCAGCTGTTCCACGGACGGCTCGGGGCCCAGCGCGTCCGTCTGCGCGACCAGTTCGGCCAGTGCGGCGGCGGTGATCCGGCCCGCCGCGAGCCCGGTGGCCGCGGGCTCCAGGAGCCGGCGTACGGCGAGGAACTCCAGCACCGTGTCGTCGCGTTGGCAGTCCACGACGAAGCGGAGCGCCGCCAGCAGCGTCCCGGCGTCGAGACCGGTGACATAGGTGCCGTCGCCCTGGCGGACGTCGAGGACCCGGACGAGTGAGAGCGCCCGGACGGCCTCCCGCAGCGAATTCCGCGACAGACCCAGCCCGGCGGCGAGTTCGCTCTCCCGGGGGAGCCGGTCGCCGGGCCGCAGCTCGCCCGAGACGATCATGTCTTTGATCTTCTCGATCGCGTCGTCCGTGACGGCCATGAGGCGCCCCCGTCCCGTGAGTCATCGGACGTCTGACGGTGTCCGAGAGTACAACGTGGGCGGCTCCGGCGGAGCCGCCCACGAAGCGGGGACCGGTCGCCCGCCGGGGGTGTGCGGGCGACCGGGGTATCAGGACCGGCGGGCGGCCAGCAGACCGTCCACCCTGCCCCGGATCTCGTCCGTGGCCAGTCCGCGGATGGTCAGCGTGGTGCGGCGGCGCAGCACGTCGTCCGCGGTCTCCGCCCACTCGTGGTCCCGGGCGTAGACGACCTGGGCCCAGATCTCCGGGGCGTCCGGGTGGATCCGCTCGGCCAGCGCCGGGTCGTCGTTGGCGAGCCGGGCGATGTCGAACGCCAGCGAACCGTAGTGGGTGGCGAGGTGGCGGGCGGTGTCCGCGGCCATCCGGGGGCCGGGCGCCGGGCCGTCGACGAGCAGCCGGTGCTCGACCGCGCGCGGGTTGGCTATGCCGGGCAGCGGCAGCTTCCGCGGCAGACCGGACATCGGCGTCATGTCCTCGGCCAGCGGCTGTCCGGGCAGGGCCGCCAGCTTGTTCATGATCGTGCGGCCGATGTGGCGGAAGGTGGTCCACTTGCCGCCGGCGATGGAGAGCATCCCGCCGGTGCCCTCGGTGACCACGGTCTCCCGCTTGGCCTGGGAGGTGTCGCCGGGGCCGCCCGGCAGGACCCGCAGTCCGGCGAAGGAGTAGGTGATCAGGTCGCGGGAGAGCTGCTGGTCCCGGACCGAGAACGCGGCCTCGTCCAGGATCTGCGCGGTGTCCTGCTCGGTGACGGAGACATCGGCGGGGTCGCCCTCGTACACCTCGTCGGTGGTGCCGAGCAGCAGCATGTCCTCCCACGGCAGGGCGAACGTGATGCGGTACTTGTCGATCGGGGTGGCCAGCGCCGCCCGCCAGGGGGCGGTGCGCTTGAGCACCAGGTGCGCGCCCTTGGAGAGCCGGATCGACGGGGCCGCGGCGGGGTCCTCCATCCGGCGCAGGTGGTCCACCCACGGGCCGGTGGCGTTGAGCACCAGCCGGGCGGTGACCCCGAACTCGGTGCCGTCGGTACGGTCCTTCAGCTCGGCGCCGCTGACCTTGCCGCGGGTGAAGCGCAGCCCGGTGACCTCGGCGTGGTTGAGGACGGTGGCGCCCGCGGCGACGGCCGCGCGGACGGTCATCAGCGCCATCCGGGCGTCGTTCATCTGGTCGTCGCCGTAGACCGCGACGGCCTTGAGGCCCTCGGTGCGCAGCTCGGGCACATCGCGGCGGGCCCGGGAGGGGCTGATCACATGGCCGACGCCGTCGCCGAACGCGGAGAGCGCCGAGTAGGCGAAGACTCCGGCGCCCAGCTTGGCCGCGCCGTGCGGTCCGCCCTTGTAGACGGGCAGGTAGAAGGTGAGCGGGTTGGAGAGGTGGGGGGCCACCTCGCGGGAGACCGCCCGCCGCTCGAAGTGGTTCTCCGCCACCAGCTTCACCGCACCGGTCTGGAGGTAGCGCAGACCGCCGTGGAGCAGCTTGGAGGAGGCGGAGGAGGTGGCGCCGGCGAAGTCGCCGGCGTCCACCAGGGCCACCCGCAGCCCGGCCTGGGCCGCGTGCCAGGCGGTGGAGATGCCCAGGATGCCGCCGCCGATCACCAGGAGATCGTAGGTGGCCCGGGAGAGCTGCTCCCGGGTCTCGGCACGGCCCGGCAGCGAGCCTTCGGCCGGGTGCGTCCCGAGGGCCGGAACGCTCTGCAGGGTGGTCATGATCGTCTTACTCCTCGTCCTCGATCCAGCCCATGGTCCGCTCGACGGCCTTGAGCCAGTTCTTGTACTCGCTCTCACGCCGGTCGGCGTCCATGCGAGGGGTCCATTCGGCGGCCCGGCGCCAGTTGGCGCGGAGCGCGTCGGTGTCCGGCCAGAAGCCGACCGCGAGGCCGGCGGCGTAGGCCGCGCCGAGGCAGGTGGTCTCGGCGACCATCGGGCGCACCACGGGTGCGTCCAGGACGTCGGCGAGGGTCTGCATCAGCAGGTTGTTGGAGGTCATTCCGCCGTCGACCTTGAGGGCGGCCAGCTCGACGCCGGAGTCCTTGGTCATGGCGTCGGTGATCTCGCGGGTCTGCCAGGCGGTGGCCTCCAGCACGGCACGGGCGATATGCGCCTTGGTGACGTACCGGGTCAGACCGGCGATCACACCGCGGGCGTCCGAACGCCAGTAGGGGGCGAAGAGGCCGGAGAAGGCGGGAACGACGTAGGCGCCGCCGTTGTCCTCCACCGACAGGGCGAGGGTCTCGATCTCGGCGGCCGACTTGATGAGGCCCATCTGATCGCGCATCCACTGCACCAGCGAGCCGGTGACGGCGATCGAGCCCTCCAGGGCGTAGACCGGCTCCTGTTCGCCGATCCGGTAGCCGACCGTGGTCAGCAGTCCGTTGTACGAGTTCACCGGGGTGCCGCCGGTGTTCATCAGCATGAAGGTGCCGGTGCCGTACGTGGACTTGGCCTCGCCCTCGGAGAAGCAGGTCTGGCCGAAGAGGGCGGCCTGCTGGTCACCGAGTGCGGAGGCGACGGGGACGCCGTCGAGGGCGCCGCCCTTCGCGGTGCCGTAGACCTCGGAGGAGGAGCGGATCTCCGGCAGGAGCGCCGCGGGGACCTCCATGGAGCTGAGGATCTTGTCGTCCCAGGTCATGGTGTGGAGGTTCATCAGCATGGTGCGCGACGCGTTGGTCACGTCGGTGACGTGGACTCCGCCGTCGACCCCGCCGGTGAGGTTCCAGATGACCCAGGAGTCCATGGTGCCGAAGAGGATGTCGCCGCGCTCGGCGCGCTCGCGCAGGCCCGCCACGTTGTCGAGGAGCCAGCGGACCTTCGGGCCGGCGAAGTAGGAGGCCAGCGGGAGCCCGGTCTCGCGGCGGAAGCGGTCCTGGCCGACATTGCGGCCCAGCTCCTTGCAGAGCGCGTCGGTACGGGTGTCCTGCCAGACGATCGCGTTGTGCACGGGCTCACCGGTGGTGCGGTCCCACAGCAGGGTGGTCTCGCGCTGGTTGGTGATGCCGATGGCCTTGACGTCGTCACGGGTGATGCCGGCCTTGGCGACGGCGCCCGCCACCACTTCCTGGACATTGGTCCAGATCTCGTTGGCGTCGTGCTCGACCCAGCCCGGCTTCGGGAAGATCTGCTCGTGCTCCTTCTGGTCGACCGAGACGATCCGGCCGTCCTTGTCGAAGACGATGCAGCGGCTGGACGTGGTGCCCTGGTCGATGGCCGCGATGAACGGGCCGGCGGTGTGTGCGTCGGTCACGGGGTGCTCCTGCTCGGAAGGCTCGGTGGTCGGTGGGGTCACGGGGTTCGGATCCGTCTCAGGCGAACGCGAGGTTGTAGATACCCGCTGCGAGGGCACCGCCCGCAAACGGTCCGACCACGGGAATCCAGGCGTAGCTCCAGTCCGAGCCGCCCTTGTTGGGCAGGGGGAGCAGGGCGTGGACGATACGCGGGCCGAGGTCACGGGCCGGGTTGATGGCGTAGCCCGTGGGTCCGCCGAGGGAGAGGCCGATGCCGACCACGACGAAGGCCGTGATCAGGGCGCCGAGCGTGCTGAGCCCCTTGCCCTCGGCGTTCAGTCCCTGGGTGAGTACGGCGAGTACCAGGACGGCCGTGCCGAGGATCTCGGTGGCGAGGTTCTGCCAGGCGATCCGGATCTCGGGGCCGGTGGAGAAGATGCCGAGGACCGGCCCGGCGTTGCCGCCCTGGGAGCCTTCGAGGAGCGGCTTGTCCGCGGGATCGCCGATGATCTCGCGGTCGGTGAGGTGGGCCATGAACTGCCCGTAGTAGGCGACCACGACCAGCGCGGCGCCGATCATCGCGCCGAGGACCTGGCCCGCGATGTAGTACGGGACGTTCGCCCAGGTCCCGTCCTTGATGGCGATACCGACGGTGACGGCGGGATTCAGATGGGCGCCGGAGAGGGAGCTGGTCATGTACACAGCGGTCATGACCGCGAAGCCCCAGCCGAAGGTGATGGCCAGCCAGCCCGCACCGCGCGCCTTGGACTTCTTCAGGGTGACGGCGGCGACCACACCGCCGCCGAGCAGGATGAGAACGGCGGTACCGATGACTTCGCCGATGAAGATATTGGAGCTGGACACCGCGACTCCTTTGTCCTTGTCCAGGTGTGGCGAACCCCGGTTCCTCCGGTGGCTCGCGCCCCGTGGCGGGAGCCGGCGGGGCGGTATCGGTCCTCAGGCGCTTGACACACTCTAACGCGATTTTCCGTCAGGCGTTCGGCAATGCCGACCGATGAACGGCAGTTTTCCTCTGCGTAAACACGCCGTCAAGACCTGGGCGCCCCGGGAATCGGAAAAACCGGAACCGGTGCGGCCGGTCCGGCGCATGGTGACTCTATGGAAATGTACGGCTATCCGATGATGCGCCCGGAATGACCATCGCGCTCGATGTCGTCCGCCGGTCGGCGCACCGGTGCCTCCACCGGTGCCTCCTCGCGGGGTATGGCGGCGCGGGTGTGACGGCGGGGCGGGGCGGTGCGGCGGCGCGCATGCGCGCAGCGCCGGACTCGGTCGGGCCCGCCGGTGCGCACGCTCAGCGGGCGGCGGCACCACCCGTACGGCACCGGGCACGGCCCGGGCCCGGTGCCGTACGGGTGCGGGTCAGAAGCGTCCGGCGCCCAGGTCGCGCGAGACGGCCCGCGCGCACTCCCGTACCGCCGTGATCAGCTCGGGGCGCAGCTCGCGCCGGTCCTCGCGGTCCTCGCAGACCCGCTCCACGGCCCCGGTGATCGCGACCGCGCCCACCGGCATCCGGCGCCGGTCGTGGACGGGCGCGGCGACCGCCGCGACGCCCTCCCAGGTCTCCTCCACGTCCGAGCCCCAGCCCCGGGCCCGGGTACGGGCGAGTACGGACTCGAATTCGTCGATACCGGTCACGGTCAGCGGGGTGAACGCCTTGCGCTCCGCCTCGACCGCCTCCGAGTGCGCCACCGGGTCGTAGGCCGCCAGTACCTTGCCCAGGGCGGTGGAGTGCAGCGGCTGCATGGCGCCCACCTCCAGCACCTGGCGGCTGTCGTCCGGCCGGAAGACGTGGTGGACGATGAGGACGCCGTGCTGGTGCAGTACGCCGAGATGGACGCTCTCGCCGCTGGAGCGGGCCAGATCGTCCGTCCACACCAGGGCGCGGGCGCGCAGCTCGTGGACATCGAGATAGCTGTTGCCCAGCCGGAGCAGCTCCGCGCCGAGCTGGTAGCGGCCGGATGCCGGGTCCTGCTCCACGAAGCCCTCGGCCTGCAGCGTGCGCAGGATGCCGTGGGCGGTCCCCTTGGCCAGATCGAGCGAGGAGGCGATGTCCGACAGGCCGAGCCGGCGCTCGCCGCCCGCGAGCAGCCGCAGCATTGCCGCCGCGCGCTCCAGCGACTGGATGTTCTTCGCCATCGGATCGGCCCTCTCCACTGCTGTTCGACAATGCTGAACACTATCGGCCGATGTCGACCATGCCCGCTGCTGAGTGAGTATCTCGCGGCCGAAAGCTTCACGAGAACCCCACAAACCTGGGAGTTGGCCGCCGAAGCCGCCCACGAGCCGTCCACAAGCCGTCCGGACCGCCCGGCCGCGGTCCCGGAATCAGCCGCACGGCGGTACCGCCGCACCCCCGTCCGCTACGGCCGGAACCCCTGTCCGTTCCCGCCCGGGCCGCCCGTTCGGGACGGCCGCAGGCCCGGACCGTACCCCCGCGATCCGGCGGACGGGTGCATTCCGGGCGTCCGCCCGGTGGGACACCCTCTCCTTCCACCGCGGCGCCCGGTTACCCTGACTCCGTGCGGCTTCCCGCCGGAAGCCGCAAAGCCGACAGCCGTCGCATCCCAGGGAGCCCGTTCATGGCCTCGTCGCCCACCCCTTCCGTACCCTCCGCCGACAGCCGGACCCGGGTCGCCGGCCTCCGCCGGGCCCTCGCCGAGCGGGTCGTCGTCGCCGACGGAGCGATGGGCACCATGCTCCAGGCGCAGGACCCGACCATGGAGGACTTCCAGGACCTGGAGGGCTGCAACGAGGTCCTCAACGTCACCCGCCCGGACATCGTCCGCTCGGTCCACGAGGCCTACTTCGACGCCGGTGTCGACTGCGTCGAGACCAACACCTTCGGTACCAACCACTCCGCGCTGGGCGAGTACGAGATCGCCCACCGCATCCACGAGCTCTCCGAGGCCGGCGCCCGGATCGCCCGCGAGGTCGCCGACGAGTACGCGGCCGACGGCCGGCCGCGCTGGGTGCTCGGCTCCATCGGCCCCGGCACCAAGCTGCCGACCCTGGGCCACGCCCCGTACACCACCCTGCGGGACGGCTTCCAGGCCAACGCCGAGGGACTGATCGCGGGCGGCTCCGACGCCCTGCTGGTCGAGACCACCCAGGACCTGCTCCAGACCAAGGCCGCCATCCTCGGCGCCCGCCGCGCCATGGAGGCCACCGGCACCGAGCTGCCGCTGCTCTGCTCGATGGCCTTCGAGACCACCGGCACCATGCTGCTGGGGTCCGAGATCGGGGCCGCGCTCACCGCGCTGGAGCCCCTCGGCATCGACATGATCGGGCTGAACTGCTCCACCGGCCCCGCCGAGATGAGCGAGCACCTGCGCTATCTCGCCCGCCACTCCCGGATCCCGCTGCTCTGCATGCCCAACGCCGGTCTCCCCGTCCTCGGCAAGGACGGCGCCTACTTCCCGCTGGACGCCGAGGGCCTGGCCGACGCCCAGGAGACCTTCGTCAACGAGTACGGGCTCTCCCTGATCGGCGGCTGCTGCGGCACCACCCCCGAGCATCTGCGCCAGGTCGTCGAGCGGGTCCGCGGACTGACCCCGCCGGCCCGCGAGCCGCGCCCCGAGCCGGGCGCCGCCTCCCTCTACCAGACCGTGCCGTTCCGGCAGGACACCTCGTATCTGGCGATCGGCGAGCGGACCAACGCCAACGGCTCCAAGAAGTTCCGCGAGGCGATGCTGGAAGCCCGCTGGGACGACTGTGTCGAGATGGCCCGCGACCAGATCCGCGAAGGCGCCCATATGCTCGACCTCTGCGTCGACTACGTGGGCCGGGACGGCGTCGCCGACATGGCGGAGCTCGCCGGACGGTTCGCCACCGCCTCCACCCTCCCGATCGTGCTGGACTCCACCGAGGTCGACGTCATCCGGGCCGGACTGGAGAAGCTCGGCGGCCGGGCCGTCATCAACTCCGTCAACTACGAGGACGGCGACGGCCCCGACTCCCGCTTCGCCCAGGTCACCCGGCTGGCCCAGGAGCACGGCGCCGCGCTGATCGCGCTCACCATCGACGAGGAGGGCCAGGCCCGTACCGTCGAGAACAAGGTCGCCGTCGCCGAACGGCTGATCGCCGACCTCACCGGCAACTGGGGCATCCACGAGTCCGACATCCTCGTCGACACCCTGACCTTCACCATCTGTACCGGTCAGGAGGAGTCCCGCCGTGACGGCGTGCACACCATCGAGGCCATCCGGGAGCTGAAGCGGCGTCACCCCGATGTCCAGACCACCCTCGGCCTCTCCAATATCTCCTTCGGCCTCAACCCGGCCGCCCGCATCCTGCTGAACTCGGTCTTCCTCGACGAGTGCGTCAAGGCCGGGCTGGACTCCGCGATCGTCCACGCCTCCAAGATCCTGCCGATCGCCCGCTTCGACGACGAGCAGGTCGGCACCGCGCTCGACCTCATCCACGACCGGCGCCGCGAGGGATACGACCCGCTCCAGAAGCTGATGGAGCTCTTCGAGGGCGTCGACACCAAGTCGCTCAAGGCGGACAAGGCCAAGGAACTGCTCTCGCTGCCGCTGGAGGAGCGGCTCCAGCGGCGGATCATCGACGGCGAGAAGAACGGCCTGGAGGCCGACCTCGACGAGGCACTGACCGAGCGGGCCGCCCTCGACATCGTCAACGACACCCTGCTGGCGGGCATGAAGGTCGTCGGCGAGCTGTTCGGCTCGGGCCGGATGCAGCTGCCGTTCGTCCTCCAGTCCGCCGAGGTCATGAAGAACGCGGTGGCCCATCTGGAACCGCATATGGAGAAGTCGGACGCCGAGGGCAAGGGCACCATCGTCCTCGCCACCGTCCGCGGCGACGTCCACGACATCGGCAAGAACCTCGTCGACATCATCCTCTCCAACAACGGCTACAACGTCGTCAACCTCGGTATCAAGCAGCCGGTCTCCGCCATCCTGGAGGCCGCCGAGGAGCACCGGGCCGATGTCATCGGCATGTCCGGACTGCTGGTCAAATCCACGGTGATCATGAAGGAGAACCTGGAGGAGATGAACCAGCGGAAGATCGCGGCGGACTACCCCGTGATCCTCGGCGGTGCCGCCCTCACCCGCGCCTATGTGGAGCAGGACCTGCACGAGCTGTACGAGGGCGAGGTCCGCTACGCCCGCGACGCGTTCGAGGGCCTGCGGCTGATGGACGCCCTCATCGGGGTCAAGCGCGGGGTCCCCGGAGCCGTACTGCCCGAGCTGAAGCAGCGCCGGGTGCGGGCCGCCGCGGCCGTCGTCGAGGAGCGCCCCGAGGAGGGTGCGGCCCGCAGCGACGTCGCCGTCGACAACCCCGTACCCGAGCCGCCGTTCTGGGGCACCCGGGTCATCAAGGGCATCCAGCTCAAGGAGTACGCCTCCTGGCTGGACGAGGGCGCGCTCTTCAAGGGGCAGTGGGGGCTCAAGCAGAACCGCACCGGAGACGGGCCGAGCTACGAGGAGCTGGTGGAGACCGAGGGCCGGCCGCGGCTGCGCGGGCTCCTGGACCAGCTCCACACCCGCAACCTGCTCGAAGCCGCCGTCGTCTACGGCTACTTCCCCTGCGTCTCCAAGGGCGACGACCTCATCGTGCTCAACGAGGACGGCTCCGAGCGGACCCGGTTCTCCTTCCCGCGCCAGCGCCGCGGCCGCCGCCTCTGCCTGGCCGACTTCTTCCGGCCCGAGGAGGCGGGGGAGCGGGACGTCGTCGGCTTCCAGGTGGTCACGGTCGGCTCGAAGATCGGGGAGGCCACCGCCGAACTGTTCGCGGGCGACGCCTACCGCGACTATCTGGAGCTGCACGGCCTCTCCGTCCAGCTCGCCGAGGCGCTCGCCGAGTACTGGCACGCCAGGGTCCGGGCCGAACTGGGCTTCGGCGGCGAGGACCCGGAGGCCGTGGAGGACATGTTCGCGCTGAAGTACCGCGGCGCGCGCTTCTCCCTCGGCTACGGGGCCTGCCCCGATCTGGAGGACCGCGCGAAGATCGCGGAGCTGCTGCGGCCCGAGCGGATCGGCGTCCATCTCTCCGAGGAGTTCCAGCTCCACCCGGAGCAGTCCACGGACGCCATCGTGATCCACCACCCGGAGGCCAAGTACTTCAACGCACGGTGACCGCCAACGACCGGTGACCGGACGGACCACTCCGGTAGTCGGACCGTCACACCAACGGCGGACGGCGGCGGGGCGCGGCGGCTATTGCCGCGCACCGCGGCCCGCCGAGTCGTACACTTGTCGGTCCAACGCAGGCCGGTCGCCTGTCCCGGCGGGGAAGCCGAAGGGAGAGGCGGCCGGCCTTCTCGTCCCTTCCGGAGGTATGCCGATGACCAGTGCGATCCCCGCGACCCCCGCCCGCCCGGCGGACGGATCGGCCCTCGGCGCCGTCCTGCTGGACATGGACGGCACCCTCGTGGACACGGAGGGTTTCTGGTGGGACGCGGAGGTGCGGGTCTTCGCCGACCTGGGCCATGAACTGGACGAGGCCTGGCGCGAGGTGGTCGTCGGCGGCCCGATGACCCGCAGCGCCGGCTATCTGATCGAGGTCACCGGCGCCGGTATCGCCCTGCCGGAGCTGACGGTCCTGCTCAACGACGCCTTCGAGAAGCGGATCAGCGAGGGAGTGCCGCTGATGCCGGGCGCCGAGCGGCTGCTGACCGAACTGGCCGCCGCCGGAGTGCCGACGGCCCTGGTCTCCGCCTCCCACCGCCGGATCATCGACCGGGTCCTGGACTCCCTCCCGCACGACTTCGTGCTCTCCGTCGCCGGTGACGAGGTGCCCCGCACCAAGCCGCACCCGGACCCCTATCTGCTGGCCGCGCAGGGCCTGGGTACGGAGCCGTGGCGCTGTGCCGTCGTCGAGGACACCGCGACCGGTGTGGCCTCGGCCGAAGCGGCCGGCTGCCGGGTCGTCGCCGTGCCCTCCGTGGCGCCGATCGCCGCCGCCCCGGGCCGGGTGGTCGTGGAGTCGCTCCGCACCGTCGACCTGGCGTTTCTGCGGGAACTGATGAACAGGTCCGGGCATTAAGTTTTCCGGCGTGACATTCGTCACTCTGCGTGTACTGGACGCGGTACCACCGCCCGCTCCGCCCGCCGTCCGCGGCACCCCGGACCGGACCTTGTGTCCGTATTGATGGAGTCGTGTACGAATCATTCCCGGTGATGGCTGTTGCCCCCGGGATATGACCCGTCACTCAGTGATTACGGCCCAACTGCTGCCCGGTCCACCGGCCCTGACGGCGCCGACTAGTGTCTTCGCGAGTCCTCACCGCACCAACGACCGGCCCCGGCGCCGTACCACCCTCGCGAACCCGGGGCCGACCGCACCGGATTCCCGGATGGCCCGCACCGTCCCGAACGGGCGGCGCGGCGGGGACTCCTCGCACGCAGTACCCAGTGCCGGATGAGGAGAACGTCCAGGATGAACCGTAAGACTTTGGTGCTGCCGGCCGTGGTCGGCCTGCTCGCGCCCGTGCTCGTCGCCTGCGGCGACTCGAAGGGCGGCGCCTCCGACGGGGGGACCATTGTCGTGGGCACCACGGACCAGATCGCCGGCGGCAAGGACAACCCGGCGCCCCTCGACCCGGCGCACGCCTACGACACCGGTGCCTGGAACGTCCTCCGTCCCAGCCTCCAGACGCTGATGCGCACCCCGCACGGCGGTGGTCTGCCCGCTCCCGAGGCCGCCGAATCCTGCTCCTTCACCGACAACGCCAGCCAGAGCTACCGCTGCAAGCTCCGCAGCGGACTGAAGTTCGCCGACGGCACCAATGTCACCCCCGAGGACGTCAAGTTCTCCGTCGAGCGGGTCCGCGCCATCGACTCGGACAACGGCACCGCCGGTCTGCTCTCCACCGTCGACAAGATCGAGACCAAGGGCGACCGGGACGTCGTCTTCCATCTCTCGATCCCCGACGCGACCTTCCCGTTCAAGCTCTCCACCCCCGTCGCGAGCATCGTCAGCAAGAAGAAGTACGAGGGCAAGAAGCTCCGCGACGGCTTCCAGGTCGACGGCTCCGGCCCGTACACCATGAAGGCCACCGTCAAGGACGACCGGATCAGCAAGGTCGTCTTCAGCCGCAACGACTCCTACCGGGGGGCCATCAAGGTCCTCAACAAGAAGGTCGAGATGCGGGTCTTCGCCGACGCCGACGCCATGGGCAAGGCGCTGGAGAAGGGCGAGATCGACGTGATGACCCGGGAGATGTCCCCGGAGCAGATCAGGGACTTCACCGAGAAGCCGTCCAAGGACATCGAACTCGCCGAGATGCCCGGCCTCTCCATCCGCTACCTCGCCTTCAACACCAACGACCCCTCGGTCAAGGACAAGGCCGTCCGCCAGGCGATGGCCGCCGTCATCGACCGCGGCCAGATCGCCGGACAGGTCTACGGAGCCACCGCCGAGCCGCTGTACTCGCTGATCCCGGCGAGCATCGGCGCGCACAAGAACTCCTTCTACAACGAGTACGGCGAGCCCAGCACCGACAAGGCCGAGAAGATCCTCAAGAAGGCCGGTATCCGCACCCCGGTCAAGCTGAAGCTGCACTACACCACCGACCGCTACGGAGCCGGCACGGCCCGCGAGTTCGAGGTGCTGCGGACCCAGCTGAACAAGTCCGGACTGTTCTCGGTGACCATCCAGGGCGCCGAATGGGCGGACTTCCGGACCGCCCAGAAGCGCGGCGACTACCCCGTCTACGGCATGGGCTGGTTCCCCGACTTCGCGGACCCCGACAACTACATCGCGCCCTTCCTCGACAAGGACAACTTCCTCAACTCGCCCTATGTCAGCAACGAGGTCCGCAGCCTGATCCCGCAGTCGCGCCGCCACGCCGACCGCGCCGCCGCCGCCTCGGCGTTCAGCAAGATGCAGGACATCGTCGCCGAGGACGTGCCCGTGCTGCCGCTCTGGCAGGGCAAGCAGTACGTCGCCGCCCGCAAGGGAGTCGGCGGTATCGAGCAGCTGCTGAACTCCACCTCCGACCTCCAGATCTGGGAGCTCCAGGCGGCCGTGAAGTAACCCGGCGGCCCGCCCCTCGCCGGGGCGGGCCCGCCCGGAACGGCAAAGCGGCGGCGGGCCCGGCCCGCCGCCGCTTCACCGTTACCGGAACCGTTCCGGCCGGACGCCTACTGGGCGCCGGGCCGCACCAGCCCGCTCTCGTACGCGTACACCGCGGCCTGGACCCGGTCCCGCAGCCCCAGCTTCGTCAGCACATGCCCCACATGGGTCTTCACCGTCGTCTCGCTGACGAACAGATCCGCCGCGATCTCCGCGTTCGACAGGCCCCGCGCCACCAGCTTCAGGACCTCCACCTCACGGTCGGTCAGCGTGTGCAGCGTGTCCGGGACCGGCTCCTCGCCCGAGGGCAGATGCCCCGCGTACTTGTCCAGCAGCCGCCGGGTGATGCTGGGCGCCAGCATCGCCTCACCCGCCGCGACCACCCGGATCGCCTGCACCAGCTCGTTCGCCGGGGCGTCCTTGAGCAGAAACCCGCTGGCCCCCGCCCGCAGCGCCTCCACCACGTACTCGTCGAGGTCGAAGGTGGTCAGCACCAGCACCTTCGCCGGGCCGTCCCGCCCCGGACCCGTGATCTGCCGGGTCGCCTCCACCCCGTCCATCCGCGGCATCCGGATGTCCATCAGCACCACATCGGGCTGGAGCGCCCGCACCTGGTCGAGCGCCTGAAGGCCGTCACCGGCCTCACCGACGACCGCGATGTCCTGCTCCGCCTCGAGAATCATCCGGAAGCCGGTACGCAGCAGCGGCTGATCGTCGACCAGCAGAACACGGATTGCCACGGAAACTCCTCACACTCGGTCGGAGCCCATTCTGCCCTGCGCCCCGACGGCGGACCCGGCGGGGGAAACACTCAGCGGATACACCGGGGGAGTGCCCCCGAACTCCGGGCAGAACGCCTGGTGGTCGCACCAGTTGCAGAGCTTCGTCGGCCGCGGCCGCCACTCGCCCGTCTCGGTCGCCGTCCGGATCGCCTCCCAGAGCGCCAGCAGCTTCCGCTCCACCCGCTCCAGATCCGCCGGCACCGGATCGTAGGTGATCACATCACCACTGCCCAGATAGACCAGCTGCAGCCGGCGCGGCAGCACCTTCTTCAGCTTCCAGACCACCAGCGCGTAGAACTTCATCTGGAACAGCGCGCCCTCGCCGTACTCCGGCCGGGGCGCCTTCCCCGTCTTGTAGTCGACGATCCGCACCTCGCCGGTCGGCGCCACGTCCACCCGGTCGATCACCCCGCGCAGCCGCAGCCCCGACTCCAGCTCCGTCTCGACGAACAGCTCCCGCTCCGCCGGCTCCAGCCGCGTCGGATCCTCCAGCCCGAACCAGCGCTCGACCAGCGCCTCCGCCTCGCCCAGCCAGCGCGCCAGCTGCTCCCCGCCCTCGTCGTCCGCGAAGAGCCCGCCCAGCTCGGGACGGCCCGCCAGCAGCCGGTCCCACTGCCCCGGCACCAGCGCCCTGGCCGCCGGGGCCGTCCGCTCCGCCGCGGGCGCGTCGAAGAGCCGCTCCAGCACCGCATGGACCAGCGTCCCGCGGGTAGCCGCCGGGCTCGGCTTCTCCGGCAGTCTGTCGATCACCCGGAACCGGTAGAGCAGCGGACACTGCATGAAATCGCTCGCCCGCGACGGCGACAGCGACATCGGCGGCGCCGCGGGCCGCGGGCCCGCCGGCTCCCCGGAAACGGCCTGACTCGTACTCATGACTCAGACCCTACGGCCCGCCACTGACAGCGAGCGCAATACCATCGACCTCACAGGACCGGACACTGCACGATCGGAGCGTTGCGTCATCGGGCGAGAGACGATCGAAGCAGAGGACCACCGGCGTTCTCGCGACGAAGGGACCCCGTGAACGACCACGACCCGAGGGACGGCTCGAACGAGCGCTCACGCGCGTCGTCCGGCGCCCCCGGCACGCCCCCGGAGGACAAGCGCAAGCGCCCCGACGGTCCCGGAGGAGGCATCCTCATGGGCCGCCCCTTCGGCGTGCCCGTCTACGTCGCCCCGAGCTGGTTCCTGGTCGCCGCCCTGATCACCTGGGTCTTCGGCGACCAGCTCAACCGGGTCCTGCCCGAGCTGGGCGGCCTCAACTACCTGGTCTCCCTCTTCTTCGCCGTCGCCTTCTACGCCTCCGTACTCGTCCACGAGCTGGCCCACACCGTGGCCGCGCTCCGCTACAAACTCCCGGTCCGCCGCATCCAGCTCCAGTTCTTCGGCGGCTCCTCGGAGATCGAGAAGGAGTCGGAGACCCCCGGCCGGGAATTCGTCATCGCGTTCGTCGGCCCGCTGCTCTCCCTGGTCCTGGCCGGGATCTTCTACCTGGGCATGCGCGCCGTCGAGCCCGGGACGGTCCCCGGGGTGCTGCTCGCCGGACTGATGATCTCCAACCTGATCGTCGCCGCCTTCAATCTGCTGCCCGGCCTCCCCCTCGACGGCGGACGCATGCTCCGGGCCGTCGTCTGGAAGATCACCGGCAAGCCCATGAGCGGCACCGTCGCCGCCGCCTGGGTCGGCCGCGGCCTCGCCGTCGCCGTCCTCATCGGTCTGCCGCTCTTCACCCATTCGGGCGCACTCGGCACCCCCGGCCAGGAGATCGGCGGTGTCCAGTCCGTCACCGACGCCCTGCTGGCCGCCATCCTCGCCGCGATCATCTGGACCGGTGCCGGAAACAGCCTCCGCAGCGCCCGCCTCCGGGAGCACCTCCCCGAACTGGCCGCCCGCGCCCTGACCCGCAGGGCCGTCCCCGTCGAGGCCGGCACCCCGCTCTCCGAGGCGCTGCGGCGCGCCAACGAGGCGGGCGCCCGCGCCCTCGTCGTCGTCGACGGCCAGGGCAACCCCACCGCCCTGGTCCGCGAGGCCGCCATCGTCGGCGTACCCCAGCACCGCCGTCCCTGGGTCGCCGTCGGCACCCTCGCCCAGGAGCTGACCGACGGCATGCGCCTCCCGGCCGACCTCGTCGGCGAATCCCTCCTCGAACACCTCCGCACCACACCCGCGACCGAGTACCTCGTCGTCGAGGACACCGGCGAGATCTACGGGGTGCTCTCCACGGCTGACGTGGAACGCGCCTTCGTCGCCGCGATGACGCGCTGACCACCGGCCCCCGGCCGCCCCCGCCGCCCCGTGGTCATGGCCCCGCCCCCGGGCCGGTACGCTGGTCACATGTCCGAACCGACCGGTGCCGCCCGCCGTCGCGGGCCCTTCAAGGTCGGGGACCAGGTCCAGCTCACCGATCCCAAGGGACGCCACTACACCTTCACGCTCGAAGCCGGGAAGAACTTCCACACCCACAAGGGGTCGTTCCCGCACGACGAGCTGATCGGCGCCCCCGAGGGCAGTGTGGTCCGAACCACGGGAAACGTCGCCTATCTCGCGCTGCGCCCCCTGCTCCCCGACTACGTCCTGTCCATGCCCCGCGGTGCCGCCGTGGTCTATCCCAAGGACGCGGGACAGATCCTGGCCTTCGCCGACATCTTCGCCGGCGCGCGCGTCGTCGAGGCGGGAGTGGGCTCGGGCTCGCTCAGCGCGTTCCTGCTGCGCGCCATCGGCGACCAGGGCATGCTCCACTCGTACGAGCGGCGGTCCGACTTCGCCGATATCGCCCGGCAGAACGTCGAGCGCTACTTCGGCGGCGAGCACCCGGCCTGGCAGCTCACCGTGGGCGATCTCCAGGACAACCTCTCGGACACCGACGTCGACCGGGTCATCCTGGACATGCTCGCCCCGTGGGAGTGCCTGGAGGCCGTCTCCAAGGCGCTGGTCCCCGGCGGCATCCTCTGCTGCTACGTCGCCACCACCACCCAGCTGGCCCGGACCGTCGAGGCCATCCGCGACATCGGCTCCTTCGCCGAGCCGCAGCCCTGGGAGTCGATGATCCGCAACTGGCACGTCGAGGGACTCGCGGTCCGTCCCGACCACCGGATGATCGGACACACCGGTTTCCTGGTCACCGCCCGCCGGCTCGCCGACGGTGTGGAGCCGCCGATGCGCCGCCGCAGGCCCGCCAAGGGCGCCTACGGCGAGGACTACACCGGCTGGGGCGGCAAGGACACCAAGGACGCCAAGAGCACCCCTGCCACCGGGGACGCGGCGTCCGCCACGGACTGACACACCTCGTCAACGACACGGCGCCGCCGCCGGGTTGCCCCGCACCGGGGCACCCGGCGGCGGCGCCGTCCGTTTCCCACCCCGCCGTTCCGCACACCTGTGACGTGTGGCACGATCGGGCTCCACTCCCTCCCCGGCCCCGCCGGGGAACCCGCCCGGTCCCGCCGGGCCGTCCCCACTGCGCCCGCCCCGCCGAATCCGCGGTGCCGGTCCCGTACCGGCGCCGCCGCCACAGGAGACCTCACGCGTGCAGCACCCGGAGCTCCCCGACCTCGCGCACACCCGAGCCCGTCCCGTGCACTGGGTGGCCACGGCCGCCGCGACGGCCGCCGTCGTCGCCCTCGCGGGGCTGCTCCAGCCCGGGGACGCCACCGCGAACGCGCCCGGGAGCACCACGGCCCGGCCGGGCCCGGGGGTCCCCGCGCCCGCGCCGGCGGACGTCGTACTGCCGCTGGAGTGCGGAACCGCGGGATACACGGTCACCCGGAAGGCCACCGGCGACCTCGACGGCGACGGAGGGGCCGAGACGGTGGCCGCCGCCCGCTGCACCGCGGGTTCGGGGACCCCTCCGGAGGGCATCTATGTCCTTGCGCGGCCGCGGGAGGGCGGATCCAGGGTCGTCGCGACCCTCGTCGCGCCCGCGGAACGGCGGTCCGTGACCGCGCTGACCGTACGGGAGGGGGAGATCGCCGCCACCCTGCTCGGCTACTCGTCGCCCGAGGTGCCGTCCTGCTGCCCGGACGAGACCGAGCGCGTCACCTGGCGCTGGCAGGGCGGGAAGTTCCTGCGCGTCTCCGCGGACGCGGAAGGGGAGAGCGGTACCGCCACCCTGTGAGAAGCCGCCCGGTGAGAGCGGGGCCGGGTGAGAGCCGGCCGCGAGGCCGTGCCGCAGGGTCCGCGGCGCCGCTGCCGGGCCGTGTTCCGGGGCGGCCGGAACACAATGCGCGGACCGTCAGGGAATCGTTACTCCGCGTCCGGTCCGTACACCTCGACACTGTCCGAAACCCGGCGTACGTGAATACAGTCGCCCGGGCACTCCTTGGCGGAGTCCACCACGTCCCGCAGCAGCGGCAGCGGCACCGGGGTCGTCGCCCCCGGTTCCTGGAGCAGCTCGTCGTCCGCGCTCTTCACATACGCCAGGCCGTCGATGTCCAGCTCGAAGACGTCCGGGGCGTACTGGGCGCAGATCCCGTCGCCGGTGCAGAGGTCCTGGTCGATCCAGACCTCCAGCGCCTCGGCGGCGTCGGGCGACGGGGCCTCGTGCTGCACGGTCATGTCTCCTGCCGTTCCTGCGTCGGGTGAAACATCCGTGAGGCGCCGGGCGAGCAAGTCGCGCCAGCCCCGACGGGTGTTGAACACCCCCGACGATACAACCGTCCGCTTTCGGAGGGTGCTGGGTGGGTATTCCCCTGGCGTGAGGGAGAGCGCAAGGGTGAAGATCGGACACGCCCCGACCGTCTTTGTGATCTAGGGGTTTCAATCATCACCCACCCAGGTAGGGTCAGGAAGCGTCCAGCTCCCCTTGGAGGAGGTGAGGACCGTGGCAGCCCACGACGACGACATCAACCGCGGCATCCGGCCCGCGCGGGGGTCCGAGGACCCAGCCGGCCAGGTTGCCTATCTCGAGCAGGAAATCGCCGTCCTGCGCCGCAAGCTCGCCGATTCTCCGCGGCACACGAGGATTCTCGAAGAGCGGATCGTCGAGCTCCAGACCAATCTGGCCGGCGTGTCCGCACAGAACGAGCGGCTCGCCAATACGCTCCGTGAGGCCCGCGACCAGATCGTGGCCCTCAAGGAGGAGGTCGACCGGCTCGCCCAGCCGCCGGCCGGCTTCGGTGTCTACCTCCAGTCCAACGAGGACGGCACCTGCGACATCTTCACCGGCGGCCGCAAACTCCGGGTCAACGTCAGCCCCAGCGTCGAACTCGACGAGCTGCGGCGCGGCCAGGAGGTCATGCTCAACGAAGCACTCAACGTGGTCGAGGCCATGGCCTTCGAGCGCGCCGGGGACATCGTCACCCTCAAGGAGATCCTGGAGGACGGCGAGCGGGCCCTGGTGGTCGGGCACACCGACGAGGAGCGGGTGGTGCGGCTCGCCGAGCCGCTGCTGGACGCCACCATCCGCCCCGGCGACGCCCTGCTGCTGGAACCGCGCTCCGGATACGTCTACGAGGTCGTGCCCAAGAGCGAGGTCGAGGAACTCGTCCTGGAAGAGGTCCCCGACGTCGACTACGGCAAGATCGGCGGCCTCGGCGGACAGATCGAGATGATCCGCGACGCGGTCGAGCTGCCGTATCTCTACCCCGACCTCTTCAAGGAGCACGAACTGCGGCCGCCGAAGGGCATCCTGCTCTACGGTCCGCCGGGCTGCGGCAAGACACTGATCGCCAAGGCCGTCGCCAACTCCCTTGCCAAGAAGGTCGCCGAGGTGACCGGGCAGCCCGCGGGGAAGAGCTACTTCCTCAATATCAAGGGCCCCGAGCTGCTCAACAAGTACGTCGGCGAGACCGAGCGGCATATCCGGCTGGTCTTCCAGCGGGCCCGGGAGAAGGCCTCCGAGGGCACCCCCGTGATCGTCTTCTTCGACGAGATGGAGTCCCTCTTCCGCACCCGCGGCTCCGGGGTCAGCTCGGACGTCGAGAACACCATCGTGCCCCAGCTCCTCGCCGAGATCGACGGTGTCGAGGGCCTGGAGAACGTGATCGTGATCGGCGCCTCCAACCGCGAGGACATGATCGACCCCGCGATCCTGCGGCCCGGCCGGCTCGATGTGAAAATCAAGATCGAGCGTCCGGACGCGGAGGCGGCGAAGGACATCTTCGCCAAGTACCTCACGGCCTCGCTGCCGCTGCACGCCGACGACCTCGGCGAGCACAACGGCTCCAAGGAGGCCGCGGCCCAGGCGATGATCCAGTCCGTCGTCGAGCAGATGTACGCGGAGTCCGAGGAGAACCGCTTCCTGGAGGTCACCTACGCCAACGGTGACAAGGAAGTCCTCTACTTCAAGGACTTCAACTCCGGCGCGATGATCCAGAACATCGTCGACCGGGCCAAGAAGATGGCGATCAAGGCCTTCCTCGACCACAACCAGAAGGGTCTGCGGGTCGCCCATCTCCTCCAGGCCTGCGTGGACGAGTTCAAGGAGAACGAGGACCTGCCCAACACCACCAACCCGGACGACTGGGCCCGGATCTCCGGCAAGAAGGGCGAACGGATCGTGTTCATCCGGACGCTCGTCACCGGGAAGCAGGGCGCGGACACCGGCCGCTCCATCGACACCGTCGCGAACACCGGTCAGTACCTGTGACGGCCGGCACCGGCTGCGGATGCCCGGGCCGGGCATCCGCAGCCGGTGTCGTTTCCGGCCGCCCCGGCCCGATCCACCCATGATGAGAACGATCTCCCCGCCGGCGCAGAGGCGTTCTAGGCTCATCGGTACCGCCGGGTCGCGGCGTGCGGGGTCGGGCACCGCACGCGCACCGGAGCACCAGCGGTACTTGAGCGCCGTTTCCGGAGGGGAACGCCGCCGGGCAAGGAGGACCGCATGACCGTACGGCGAGTAATGGGCATCGAGACGGAGTACGGAATCTCCGTCCCGGGGCATCCGAACGCCAATGCCATGCTCACCTCGTCCCAGATCGTCAACGCCTACGCGGCGGCGATGCACCGGGCGCGGCGCGCCCGCTGGGACTTCGAGGAGGAGAATCCGCTGCGGGACGCCCGCGGCTTCGACCTCGCCCGCGAGGCCGCCGACTCCAGCCAGCTCACGGACGAGGACATCGGGCTGGCGAACGTGATCCTCACCAACGGCGCCCGGCTCTACGTCGACCACGCCCACCCCGAGTACAGCTCGCCCGAGGTCACCAATCCGCGGGACGCGGTGCTCTGGGACAAGGCGGGGGAGCGGATCATGGCGGCCGCGGCCGAGCGGGCCGCCCTGCTGCCCGGCGCCCAGCCGATCCACCTGTACAAGAACAACACCGACAACAAGGGCGCGTCCTACGGCACCCACGAGAACTACCTGATGAAGCGGGAGACCCCCTTCTCGGACATCGTGCGCCATCTGACGCCGTTCTTCGTCTGCCGGCAGGTGGTCACGGGCGCCGGCCGGGTCGGGATCGGCCAGGACGGCCACGAGAACGGCTTCCAGATCAGTCAGCGGGCCGACTACTTCGAGGTCGAGGTGGGCCTGGAGACCACTCTCAAGCGCCCCATCATCAACACCCGCGACGAACCGCACTCCGACGCCGAGAAGTACCGCCGGCTGCATGTGATCATCGGCGACGCCAATCTCTCGGAGATCTCCACCTATCTCAAGCTGGGCACCACCGCCCTGGTGCTCTCCATGATCGAGGACAACTTCATCGCGGTCGACCTGGCCGTGGAGCAGCCGGTGCGGACCCTGCACCGGATCTCGCACGACCCGGACCTCCGGCGGCTGATCACGCTCCGCAGCGGGCGGACCCTGACCGCCGTCCAGCTCCAGATGGAGTACTACGAGCTGGCCAGGAAGTACGTCGACGAGCGGTACGGCTCCGACGCCGACGAACAGACCACGGATGTGCTCGCCCGCTGGGAGGACACCCTCAACCGGCTGGAGAACGATCCGATGAGCCTGGCCGGGGAGCTGGACTGGGTGGCCAAGCGGGAGCTGATGGAGGGCTACCGCCGCCGGGACGGTCTGGACTGGGACGCGGCCCGGCTCCATCTGGTGGACCTCCAGTACGCCGACGTACGCCCCGAGAAGGGCCTGTACAACCGTCTGGCGGCGCGCGGCAGGATGAAACGGCTGCTGGCCGAGGAGGACGTGGTACGGGCCGAGACGGAGCCGCCGGACGACACCAGGGCCTACTTCCGGGGCCGCTGCCTGGCCCAGTACGCGGACGACGTGGCCGCGGCGAGCTGGGACTCGGTGATCTTCGATCTGCCCGGCCGGGACTCCCTCCAGCGGGTCCCGACGCTGGAGCCGCTGCGCGGCACCCGGGCCCACGTCAAGGACCTGCTGGACCGCTGCCGTACGGCGGAGGACCTGGTCAGGGTCCTCTCGGGCAGCTGATATCCGGGCCCCGGAAGCGGACTGAAGCCCGGGTGCCCGGGAATCATCTCGGGAACGGTGGATCACGAGAACGGCGCAGGACGGAATCAGAGACCAGGTCCCCCGGCGTTGAGAAAGTGCAGGGCCGTTGTCGGACGCTCCTTGTAATGTCTGGGTAGCGTCTGATCATGACCGGACGGACTCACGTCAGGGCCAACCGAGCGGGGTGAGGGACATGGCGACCAAGGACACCGGCGGCGGACAGCAGAAGGCCACGCGTTCCACGGAGGAGGCCGAGGAGCAGACCCAGGACGCACAGGCGTCCGAGGACCTCAAGGAGCGCCAGGAGAAGCTGTCGGACGACGTCGACTCCGTGCTCGACGAGATCGACGACGTCCTGGAGGAGAACGCGGAGGACTTCGTGCGCTCCTTCGTGCAGAAGGGCGGCGAGTGACCTCCTGACTCCAGGAGGAGAGCGCCGGACGTCCGCCCCCGTGCTCCCGCCCGCGGCGGGAAAGGGGGCACCGGGGCGGATGACCGGTCACGGCGCGGGTAAGGTCCGTGCACAGTTCGTAAGATCGGCCCGCGCTCCCGAGCCGGGCCGCCGCCTACCCGGAAGGAATCGCGTGGAAGCCAATTCCCGTAACACCGGGCGTCTGCCGGCAGCCTTCCTGACGCCCGGCTCGTCGTCGTTCATGGATTTTCTCGGCGAGCACTCCCCGGAGCTGCTTCCGGGCAACCGGAACCTCCCGGCGGTGCAGGGTGCCTTCGAGGCGCCGCACGGCACCACCATCGTCGCGGTCACCTTCCGGGGTGGTGTGGTGATCGCCGGTGACCGGCGGGCCACGATGGGCAACATGATCTCCCAGCGGGACATGGAGAAGGTCTTCCCCGCCGACGAGTACTCGGCCGTGGGGATCGCCGGCACCGCGGGCCTCGCGGTGGAGATGGTGAAGCTCTTCCAGCTGGAGCTGGAGCACTTCGAGAAGGTCGAGGGCGCCCAGCTCTCCCTGGAGGGCAAGGCCAACCGCCTCTCCACCATGATCCGCGGCAATCTGGGCATGGCCATGCAGGGCCTGGCCGTGGTGCCGCTGTTCGCGGGGTACGACGTCGGCCGCGAGCGCGGCCGGATCTTCTCCTACGACGTCACCGGCGGCCGCTTCGAGGAGCAGGGCTACACCGCCACCGGATCCGGCTCGGTCTTCGCCCGGGGCTCCCTGAAGAAGCTCTACCACGACGACCTGACCAAGGAGCAGGCCGTCACCCTGGTGGTCCAGGCGCTGTACGACGCGGCCGACGACGACTCGGCGACCGGCGGACCCGATGTGGCGCGCCGCATCTACCCGCTCGTCGTGGTGATCGACGACGAGGGCGCCCAGCGGCTCGGCGACGAGCAGTCCTCCGAGGTGGCCCGCTCGGTCGTGCAGCACCGGCTGGAACAGCCGGACGGCCCGCGCGCCGCGATCCTGTGATGCTCCCGCCACTGACAGAAACACTGGAAGAAAGGGTCGGATAGCCGGTGACGACACCGTTCTACGTCTCGCCCGCCCAGGCCATGCAGGACCGGGCGGAATACGCCCGCAAGGGCATCGCCCGGGGCCGCAGCCTCGTGGTGCTGCAATACGCCGACGGCATTGTGTTCGTCGGTGAGAATCCGTCCCGCGCACTGCACAAATTCAGCGAGATCTACGACCGCATCGGTTTCGCGGCCGCCGGCAAGTACAACGAGTACGAGAATCTCCGGATCGGCGGT
Organism: Streptomyces sp. NPDC003691; assembly: GCF_053981115.1. Lineage (NCBI taxonomy): Bacteria > Bacillati > Actinomycetota > Actinomycetes > Kitasatosporales > Streptomycetaceae > Streptomyces > Streptomyces sp. NPDC003691. The sequence continues at coordinate 44,760 of NZ_JBSFNQ010000041.1, forward strand.
GTGCGCTATGCCGATCTGCGCGGCTACACCTACGACCGCGACGATGTGACCGCGCGCGGGCTGGCGAACGTCTATGCCCAGACGCTCGGCACCATCTTCTCCAGCCAGGCGGAGAAGCCCTACGAGGTGGAGCTGGTGGTCGCCGAGGTCGGCGACACCGCCGAGGGCGACCAGATCTACCGGCTGCCGCACGACGGTTCGATCGTGGACGAGCACGGCTCGGTCGCGGTCGGCGGCAACGCCGAGCAGATCAGCACCTATCTCGACCAGCGGCACGACGACGGGATGACCCTGTCGGCGGCGCTGCGGCTCGCCGTCCAGGCGCTCTCCAACCAGACCAACGGCAGCGAGCGGGAGATCCCCGCGGAGCGGCTGGAGGTCGCGGTCCTCGACCGTACGAGACCGCAGAAGCGGAAGTTCAAGCGGATCGTCGGCAGTCAGCTGGCCCGGCTGCTGGAGCCCGAAAACGGCGCCGCCGCGGACAGTGCCGGGGAGGGCGGGGACGACTCCGCCGCCCCGGAGGAGGACGCACCTTAGCCGGGAGCCCCGCCGGCCGCGGGCCGGCGGGGCCCGCCCGGGTCACCGCCCGGGCAGGGACCAGCGGTGGAAGCCCCGGGCCCCCTCGGTGAGCCAGGTGCCGTCGCCCAGCGCGGTGACCGGACCCGGCGGTACCGGATAGCGCAGGGCGCCCAGCGGGCGCAGGGTGGCCGCCGAACAGAGCCAGTGCCGGGCCGCCGGGCGGCGCCCGGGCAGCTGCCGTCGCGCCGTGACCAGCAGATGCCGGGCGTCCAGGGCGCAGGCGTCCTCGAAGACCGCGTCGGACTCCCGGTGGCCCTCCGCCCCGGAGGATCCGGTGCCCGGTGCCCGGCCGCCCAGCTCCGTCAGGTCGTAAAGGGCGACGGGCTCGTCCGCGCAGATCTCGTGGACGGCGATCTCGTCCCGGTCGTCGCCCGGGGTGAGCCGTTCGGCGCGGCGCAGGGTCAGCGGCCGGTCCGTCCCCGGGACGAAGCCCACCACCTCCCGCATCCTGGCGCCGCCGCGGAGATGGAGTCCGTCGTGGCGCGGCGCCACCCACCAGGTCGACCAGGAGTGCCAGGCCGTCCAGCAGGAGAGACCGAGCAGTTTCCCGCCGGGGTGCCAGCGCTGGGTGACGACGGAGGCCCGGCTGTTCAGCGGGCGGCTCGCCCGGATCCGTCCGTCGGCGGCGTCCACCAGCAGCAGGACGTCCCGCCCCGGACAGAGCGCGGCGGAGAGCCCCGGGAACCCCGGCGGCCCGTCGGGCGCCGGGCCGCCGCACTCCGTACCGCCGTCCGCGGTGGGCACCAGCACCCCGATCAGACTGCCGTCGGGGCTGACGGCGGGGGCACCCGGGGCCCTCGGCGGGCCCGAGCAGCCGCGCCACGGCGGATGCGGCAGCTCCCAGCGGGTCCCGCCGTCCGTCCCGACCGCCCGGACCCGGTCGGCCCCGGCGATCACCGCTCCGTCGCCGAGCGGGGCGGCGGGGGCCTCCTCGGGTACGTCCACCGCGTGCAGCGGGCCACCGCCGGCGAGGAAGGCCCCGGTGTCGTAGACCTCCAGCCGGTCCGCGCGCCGTAACGCGAGCACGGTGTCCGCGGCCGTCACCACCGTGCCCGGCGCCGTATCCACCGTCCCCGCCGGGACGGCGTCGATGGGTGTCTCCGCCGGGCTCGTCATGATCGTGATCGTGGCATGCCCCGCGCGCCCCCTCAAGGGCCGGCGGATCACCGCAACGCCGTGGTCACGCCACCGGGACGCCGCGGTACGGACGATACGGGTCCACTCCGGTGGAAAGCGGTTTCCCGGCCGCCGGGGCTCCGACCGGCCGTCGGGGCTCCGACCGGCGGCCGGACTCAGGCCGGCGGCGCGGCTCGGACCGGCGGCGGGGCCGTCGAACCCCGGACGACCACCTCTACCGGAAGGTCGCCGCCCGGCGGCCGGTCGCCGTCCAGGACGGCCAGCAGGGCCGCCATCCCGCGCTCGCCGACCCGCTCCGCGGGCAGGGCCACCGTGGTCAGCTCCGGCTCCAGGGCCGTGGCCAGCGTCAGATCGTCGAAACCGGTGACGGAGATATCGCCGGGTACCCGCAGGCCGAGCCGGCGGACGGCCTTGCAGACCCCCGCGGCCTGCATATCGCCGTCGCAGACGATCGCGGTGGGCAGCGGGCCGGGCCCGCGCAGGGCCGCCTCGGCCGCCGCGCGGGCCGGGTCCACCGCGAGCGGCGCCCGTACGGTGCGGACCGAGGTGCCGGGGGTGGCGCCGAGCGCCTCCGCCAGGGCCCGGGCGCGGACGTCGAAGGTCCAGGACGGCACCTCGGACGCCAGATGCAGAAAGCGGCGGTGGCCGAGGCCCAGCAGATGGTCCGCGATACCGCGCATCCCGTCGGCGATGCGCATGTTCACCCGCGCGGCGGCCGTCCGGTCGGCGGGATCGCTGTCCAGCATCACCAGCGGCAGCCCGGAGTCGTGCAGAGCCCGGAGCGCTTCGGTGGCCATCGAGGAGGCGATCACGCCGTCCAGTGCCGCGCGGGCCGACGCGAACGGGTCGCGCGCCTGCTCCGTCACGTCCGGGGCGGGGTAGACGACGACACCGAAACCGTGCTCGGCGGCCACCGACGCCGCTCCCGTGTACACCCGGGCGAAGAACTCGTTGGTGAGCGCCGGGACGACCAGCAGGGCGGTACGGGTACGGCCGAGCCGCAGGCTGCGGGCGGCGAGATTGGGGCGGTAGCCGATCTCCCGGGCGGCCCCGCGGACCGCGTCCGCCGTCCGCTCCGAGACCCGGCCGCGCCATTTGCCGCCGAGTACCAGGGAGACGGTGGCCTGGGAGACTCCGGCGGCCCGGGCCACGTCCCTGCTGGTCGGCCGGGACGCGGCCGTGGTGCCGTCCGCGGCGGGGACGTCTGCCATGGGTGCCTTTCCTCGGGGCGCCGGTCAACGCCCTCCCGGTGAACGCCCTCAACATAGCGCCGCCGGTTCGCCGGGCCCCGGCCAGGGGCGGCCCGCCCGGCCCGGGGCCGGGCTCGACCGGGCACCGCTCGTCGTGATACGTATAACCTCATTAGTTATACGTAACACCTCGCCGGGGCGGGGAGAGGGGCGGACAGCATGGGGGCAGGGGGCGCCGGCGCGGGCCGGGCCGGATACGGGGACGTTCTCAGGGCGCCCCATGCCGCACGGCTGCTCGGCGGCACCCTGATCGGGCGGCTGCCGCACGCCACCGGCCCGGTGGCGCTGGTGCTCTTCACCCGGGCCGAGGGCGGCAGCTACACCCTCGCGGGCGCCCTGGCCGCGGTGTACGGAGTCGCCACGGCGGTCGGGCAGCCGCTGCTCGGCCGGGCCGTCGACCTCAGGGGGCAGCCGCGGGTGCAGCTCCCCGCGGCCGTGGTGTCGGCCCTCGGCATGGTGCTGCTGGCCTTCGCCGGGATCGGTTCGCTGCCGGTCGCCTTCGGGGCCGTCGCCGTGGCCGGACTCTTCACCCCGCCGCTGGAGGGCGGGCTGCGGGCGCTCTGGCCGAGCGTGCTGGGCGACGAGGAGCGGGTGCACCGCGCGTACGCCCTGGACGCGGTCGCCCAGGAGGTCATGTTCACCGTGGGGCCGCTGCTGGTGACCCTGCTGGTCTCGCTCCGCTCCGAGGCCGCCGCCCTGGTGGTGATCAACGTCCTCGGGGTGCTCGGCGCCCTGGCCGTCGTCGCCAGCGAGCCCTCCCGCACCTGGCGGTCCGCGCCCCGCGAGGCCCACTGGCTGGGGGCGCTGCGCTCCCGGGGGCTGCTGGTGCTCTTCGGGTCCTTCTTCTTCGTCGGGCTGGCGCTGGGCTCCATCACCGTCGCCGGGGTCTCCTACGCCGAGGACCACGGCCGGGACGAGATCTACGGCTGGCTGCTGGCGGGCCTGAGCTTCGGCGCCCTGGTCGGCGGCGCGGTCTACGGCGCACGGCAGTGGGCCGGTGCCCCCGAGACCAGGCTCCGGGTGATCACCGCCCTGCTGGCGCTCGGCTATCTGCCGCTGGCCCTCACCCCGGGCCCGGTCCCCATGCTGTTCCTCGCCGCGCTCTCCGGTCTCTTCCTCGCCCCCGCGCTGGCCTGTTCCTTCGTCGTGGTGGACCGGCACGCCCCGGCGGGCACGGTCACCGAGGCCTTCTCCTGGCTGGTGACGGCCTTCGGAGTGGGGGCCGCCGCCGGAACCGCGGTGGCGGGCCCGGTGGTCGAGGGGGCGGGCACGGCGTGGAGCTTCTCCGTCGCGGGCGCCGCCGGGTTCGCCGCGCTGCTGGTACTCATGGCCGGCTCGCGGGTGCTCACGGCGCCCGGACGGGGCGGCGACGCCGTACGGTCCGGGACCGCCCCGTCCGGTGGTCCGGAAACGGACATCCTCGCGGCGAAGGGTTTCGGCTCCGGGGAAAATGATCGCAACGGTGCGGCCGAACCCGGTTTCAGCTCCCGGCGTGAGGCGTAATGTTCAGACATGGACCGCCGCATTTTCGGGCTGGAGAACGAGTACGGCGTCACGTGCACGTTCAGGGGACAGCGCCGACTGTCTCCTGACGAAGTGGCGCGCTACCTCTTCCGCCGAGTCGTGTCATGGGGCCGCAGCAGCAATGTGTTTCTGCGCAACGGCGCCCGCCTCTACCTCGATGTGGGTTCGCATCCGGAGTACGCGACACCGGAATGCGACAATGTGACCGAGCTGGTCACGCACGACAAGGCGGGCGAGCGCATTCTGGAAGGTCTGCTCGTCGACGCGGAACGCCGCCTGCACGAGGAGGGGATCGCGGGCGACGTCTATCTCTTCAAGAACAACACCGATTCCGCCGGAAACTCCTACGGCTGCCACGAGAACTACCTCGTCGCCCGGCACGGGGAGTTCTCCCGTCTCGCCGATATCCTCATCCCCTTCCTGGTCACCCGGCAGCTGCTGTGCGGCGCGGGCAAGGTGCTCCAGACGCCGCGCGGCGCGGTCTACTGCGTCAGCCAGCGCGCGGAGCACATCTGGGAGGGCGTCAGCTCGGCCACCACCCGCTCGCGCCCCATCATCAACACCCGGGACGAGCCGCACGCCGACGCCGAGCGCTACCGCCGGCTGCATGTCATCGTCGGCGACTCCAACATGTCCGAAACCACCATGCTCCTGAAGGTCGGCGCGACCGATCTGGTGCTCCGGATGATCGAGGCGGGCACCGTGATGCGGGACCTGACCCTGGAGAACCCGATCCGGGCGATCCGCGAGGTCAGCCACGACACCACGGGGCAGCGCAAGGTACGCCTGGCCAGCGGCCGGGAGGCATCGGCGCTGGAGGTGCAGCGCGAGTACTACGAGAAGGCCGTCGACTTCGTCGAGCGGCGCGGTATCCGCACCGGCACCGTGGAGCAGGTCCTGGAGCTCTGGGGCCGTACGCTCGACGCGATCGACGAGCAGGACCTCGACCGGATCGCCACCGAGATCGACTGGGTCATGAAGTACCAGCTGATCGAGCAGTACCGGGCCAAGCACAACATGTCCATGTCGCACCCCCGGGTCGCCCAGATAGACCTCGCCTACCACGACATCCACCGCCGCCGCGGGCTCTACTACCTGCTGGAGCGGAAGGGGCGGGCCGCCCGGATCTGCAACGACCTGAAGATCTTCGAGGGCAAGTCGGTGCCCCCGCAGACCACCCGGGCGCGGCTGCGCGGCGATTTCATCCGCCGGGCGCAGGAGCAGCGCCGCGACTTCACGGTCGACTGGGTCCACCTCAAGCTCAACGACCAGGCACAGCGCACGGTGCTCTGCAAGGACCCGTTCCGGTCGGTCGACGACCGGGTCGAGAAGCTCATCGCCGGGATGTGACACATCCGGCGGGAGTGATTCCCGTCATATGGGCATCCGGCGGTCCGCCGCGTCACACCAAACGGTGGAACGCCGCCCGGGCCCCGTACGTTCTGCGTGCGGGGCCCTCGGCACGCCCTAGAGTGTCGGGGACTTCTCCACCCGTGACGTCTGAGATCTGAGGAACACGTGCGTCGACCTGCCGGCCTCCGGGCCCTCTGCGGCCTCCTCGTCGTACCCGCACTGCTGCTGTCGACAGCGGCGTGCGGGAGCGAGGACAAGGGCTCCGATTCCATCTCGTCCAAGGGCGGGCTCCCCGCCATCACCGCCGGGGCCGCCTTCGGCGAGAAGCCCACCCTGGCCAAGGGCGAGGGCGCTCCGCCCAAGGAGCTGAAGATCGAGGTCCTCAGCGCGGGCAAGGGAGCCGCCCTGAAGAAGGGCGACCAGGCCCAGGTGAACTACTACGGCCAGGAGTGGGACGAGACCGAGCCGTTCGACACCAGCTTCGGCAAGGGCCAGCCCTTCCCCGTCAGCATCGGCGGCGGCGGTGTGATCGAGGGCTGGCAGAAGGCCCTCGACGGCCAGAAGGTCGGCAGCCGCCTGGAGGTGTCGATCCCGCCGAACCTCGCCTACGGCGAGACCGCCCGCGGTGACATCAAGGCCAACGCCACGCTGGTGTTCGTCATGGACATCGTCAAGGGGACCAGCGTTCCGGCGGCCGCCAAGGGCACCGAGGTCGCCCAGAAGAACGCGGACCTGCCGAAGGTCGGGGTCAACACCGACGGCAAGGCGCCCGCGGTGACCTTCCCGAAGGGCGCCGAGGCGCCCAAGAAGCTGGTCTCGGAGTACGTGATCGAGGGCTCCGGCCCCGCCGTCACCGACAAGGACAGCGTGATCGTCAAGTACGACGCCTTCCTCTGGGACGGTGCCAAGAAGTTCGGCGGCACCTACGCGATGGACATGACCGAGACGCTGAACCTGCAGAACCTCGGCGTCAAGGGTCTGAAGGACGGGCTGACCGGCAAGAAGGTCGGCAGCCGGGTGCTGCTCGTCATCCCGCCGGACCAGGGCTTCGGCGACCAGGAGCAGCAGGGCATCCCGAAGAACTCCACGATGGTCTTCGCGATGGACATTCTGGCGAAGGTGTAAGACTGTCCCGGTTGTCCGTTCACCATCCGAGGAGCACGCAGACCGTGAGCATCGAGAAGCCCGAGATCGACTTCCCCGGGGGACTGCCGCCGCAGGACCTTGAGATCAAGGAGATCTGGGAGGGCGACGGAGCCGAGGCCAAGGCCGGGAACTTCGTCACCGTCCACTATGTGGGTGTGGCCTTCTCCACCGGTGAGGAGTTCGACGCCTCCTGGAACCGCAACCAGCCGTTCCGGTTCGAGCTGGGCGCGGGCAAGGTCATCGCCGGCTGGGACAAGGGCGTCCAGGGGATGAAGGTCGGCGGCCGCCGTCAGCTCACCATCCCCGCCCACCTCGCCTACGGCGAGCGCGGCGCGGGCGACCGTATCGCGCCCGGCGAGACGCTGATCTTCGTCGTGGACCTGATCGCCGTCTGACCCTCCGGGCTCCCGGCGCCCCGGCGCCCGCCGAGCCCGCGCCCGGCGCCTTCGCGGCGTCCGGGCACCCGGCCCGCACCCCTTCCGGGGGGTGCGGGCCGCCGCCGTTTCCGGCCGGGCCGCTCCGGGCCGTGACCGGCGCCGTACCGCTTCCGCCGTGTCCCGTACCGTCCCCGGAGCCGGACGGTTCCCCGGTCCGTACCGCCTCCGGAGCCGTACCGCTTCCGGCCCCGTACCGTCCGCGGTCCGTCCGATCCGTCCGGAACATCCGGCCGTCGTCACCGGGGCACCGGCCCAGGTTTCACCCGGACGCCCCCGGGGCGGTACGGTCGTCGGGCGGGACCCGGGATCCGACCGGAACGGTCCGAAGAATCAGAAGAGGTGCGGGCGTCGATGGCGATTGCCAAGGCCGAGCGGCTGATGAACCTGGCGCTGTGCCTGCTCGGAACGCGCCGCCCGCTCAGCAAGCGCGAACTGCGCGAATCCATCGAGGCCTATGTCGAGGCCTTCCGGCCCACCGACCCCTCGGCCGGCTCGGACGAATCCTTCAACCGGATGTTCGAGCGCGACAAGGACGACCTCCGCGAACTCGGCCTGGTCATCGAGACCGTGGAGAACCTCGACGGAGAGGTCGGCTATCTCGCCCGCCGGGACAGCAACCGGCTGCCGCCGATCACCTTCGACGCCGAGGAGGCCGCGGCCCTCGGGGTCGCCGCCCGCGTCTGGCAGCAGGCCCGGCTGGCCGGAGCCGCCAGCGGCGCGCTCCAGAAGCTGCGCGCCGCCGGGATGCCGGAGGCCGAGGAGGCGTACGAGGACCGGCCCAGCGCGCTGGAGCCGAGGATCCCGGTCCACGAGGCCGCGTTCGAACCGCTGATGCTCGCCTGCCGCGACCGGCGGCCCGTCGTCTTCGACTACCGCAAGTCCAGCGCGGCCCGGCCCGAACAGCGTCAGGTCGAGCCCTGGACGCTGGAGTGCTGGCGCGGCCACTGGTATCTGGCGGGCTGGGACCGCGACCGGGGCGCCGAGCGGGTGTTCCGGCTCTCCCGGATCACCGGCCGGGTCCGCTCCCGGGCCGGTTCGTTCACCGCGCCGGTCCCCGATGTCTCGACCGTGCGGGAGACCGTGGAGAGCTGGGCGGGGGAGACGGCGACCCGCAAGGCGCTGATCAGGCTGCGCTCCGGCGCGGGCTATCCGCTGCGCGCCCGGGCCGCCTCGGTCCGCCCGGCCGGACCGGAGTGGGACGAACTGGAGATTCCGTACGGGCACGGACTGGACGCCTGGCTCGTCGAGTTCGGTCCCGATGTCGTCGTGGTGGAACCGGCCGATCTGCGGGCCGATGTCATGGACCGGCTGCGTGCCGTGGCCAAGGGCTGAGAGGGGTGGGCTGAGCCGTGGCGGCCAATGCCATCGACCAGACCAGGCGGATGCTTTCCCTGGTCACGTATTTGCGGGAGCGTCCCGGCGCGCGCGTCGAGGATGTGGCGCGCGCCTTCGGGATCACCGAGGACGAACTGATCTCCGATCTGGACCTGCTGCCGATGTGCGGGACGAGCTTCCGCGGCGGCGATCTGCTGGACATCGACACCGACGGCGACCGGATCTGGTGGCACAACCCGGACGATGTCGCCGAGCCGCTGCGGCTGGCCGCGGACGAGGCGACCGCGCTGCTGGTCGCCGCCCGCGCGGTGGCCACGCTGCCGGGGCTGCGGGAGAGCGACCGGGAGGCCCTGCTGCGGGCCACCGCCAAGCTGGAGACGGCGGCGGGCGAGGCGGCCGGTGCGTCCTCCCGGCTCTCGGTGACCTTCGAGTCCGAGGGCGGGGTCTTCGCCGCCGTCGACCGGGCGATCACCGAGAAGCGGCGGCTGTGGCTCCGTTACTACTCGCCCGCGCGCGACGAGCTGACCGAGCGCGAGGTCGACCCGGTCCGGCTGTTCGCCGTCGGCCACACCTATCTGGAGGCGTGGTGCCGGCTCTCCGAGGCGCGCCGTACCTTCCGGCTCGACCGGGTCGCCGAGATCCGGCTGCTCGACGCCCCGGCCGCACCCCCCGAGATCGAGCCGCGCGATCTGTCGGACCTGTCGAAGGGCCTGGTCCAGCCGTCCGCCGACGATCACGAGGTAGTGGTCGAGGTGGGTCCCGGCGGCCGCTGGGTCGCCGAGTACTACCCGTACGACCGGGCCGAGGAACTGCCCGGCGGCGGACTGCGGATCACCCTGCGCACACCGTCGCCCGCCTCCCTGCGGCGGCTGGCGCTGCGGCTGGGCGCGGACGGCCGGATCACGGAGCCAGCCGAACTGGCGGAGAGCGCCCGGCAGGCGGCCCGGGAAGCACTCGCGGCCTACGGGGTCCAGGACTGACCCGCGCCCGGACCACGCGGCTTCGGGTGATCCGGACGCGGGCGGTCCGGCCGTGACCGGCGGCCGGCGGCGCCCCGCCGGATCCGCCGCTCCCGGGCTCCGCGGAGCGCCGCCCGGGAATTGTCCGGAAACGATGCCCCGCCGTGGCGGGTGTTGTGCCGATTTCCGGCCGGGGCGGACAGCGGGGCCCCGTGCGCGAGATCATTCGGCCGGGACGTCGGCCGGGACGTACCGACCAAGTCGAGGAGATTCGTGTCACATGTCACTCATGTCCGATATCGCGGCCGCTGCCTCGGCGGCGGGCCCCGTGCTCTTCAGGGCCATGTGCCCCGACTGCCGCACCCGCTGTGAGCTGACCGCCCAGGCGCTGCGGCTGGCCATCGGCGGCAGCCGCCGTACCACCTTCTACTCCTTCACCTGCCCCGAGTGCGGCTCGGCCGTCCGCAGGCCCGCGGGGGAGCGGATCGTCGAACTCCTCACCGGCGGCGGGGTCAGTACCCTGCGCCTCCAGTCCATGGCCGCCCCGGCGGCCCCCACCGCCTCCAACGTCTAGGTACCGCCCATGTTCTGGCCCATGATCGCCATCGTCCTCGGCTTCGCCGGCATCGCCGTTCTCGGTGTCCTCGGCATCCGGGTCTTCACCGAGGCCCGGCGGCTGGGGCTGGAGGTGACCCGGGCGACCGAGCGGATCGGACGGGCCGCCGAGGGTCTGGAGCAGGCCGCCGGGAAGCTCGCCGGGGACAGCGGCCGGATCCGCTGACCGCGCCGGAATCCGGGCACCCGGCCGGGCCCGGTGCCCCATTGCGGCGGAAGCGGCAGTTCCGCGCCGGGACGGGGGAAGGCGGGCGGAGCGGGTCCGGTGCCCGGCCGGACCCGACGGTCCGCGAACGATCTTCGTTGGGCGGGTTCCGGCCGTGTCCGGGGAAATCGGTACACACGGTGCCGGGGCGGTAACGGCCCAGGTCGTCGCGGGTTCCCCGTCATATGGCGGATGCACGGGCATTGCCCTGTGTTCACTGCTTGGGGTTACGATCGCTGACAGCATCGTGGTCGGACGTCTGTCCGGCCATTACGCGCCCGCCACACCCCAGCCGCCTCGGTGAGAAGGTACACGCTTATGTTCGGTGGAAAGATCGGCCCTGGTGAGATCGTTCTGATCCTCGTCGTGATCATCCTCCTGTTCGGTGCCAAGAAGCTTCCGGACATGGCACGTTCCCTCGGCAAGTCGGCCCGCATCCTCAAGAGCGAGGCGAAGGCCATGAAGGCCGAGAGCCAGGACACCGCGGCCGCCGCCCCGCCGCAGCCCGGTCCCGCCCAGGAGCAGCCCGCCCAGCGGACGATCCAGGCCGCGCCCGGTGATGTGACGAGTTCCCGCCCGGTGACGGAGCCGACGGACTCCGCCCAGCGCTGAGACAGGGCCGCCCACAGGTCCGCCGGCAGTGGCGGGCCTGCCGCACGAGATGAGGACGTGGGTTGCTCAAGCCTGCCCGCAAGAAGGAGAAGGACCCCGAGGGGCGGATGCCCCTCGTGGAGCATCTGCGCGAACTGCGCAACCGGCTCGCCAGGGGCCTGCTGGCCATTCTGGCCGTCACGGTCGTGGCCGCCTTCTTCTACAACGACATCATCAACTTCTTCACCAAGCCGATTCTGGACTCGGTGGGCTGCAACGTCTCCTTCTCCGAGCTCCAGAAGAAGCCCGAGGGCACCACCTGTGCCCAGATCACCATCAACGGTCTGCTGACCCCCTTCACCCTCGCGCTGAAGGTGTCGCTGATGGCGGGCGTCGTCCTCGCGTCCCCGGTCTGGCTGTACCAGTTGTGGGCCTTCGTGGCACCGGGACTGCACCGCAGTGAGAAGAAGTACGCCCTCGCCTTCGTCGGCGCGGGCTTCCCGCTCTTCCTCACCGGCGGTTTCTTCGCGTACACGGTGCTGCCGACCACGGCCGAGGTGCTGATCCAGTTCACCCCCACCGGCGTGGACAACCTGCTGCCGCTGGACGATCTGCTCGATCTGGTGACCCGGATGGTGGTCGTCTTCGGGCTCGCCTTCGAACTGCCCCTGCTGCTGGTGATGCTGAACATCGGCGGCGTCGTCACCGGACAGCGGATGCTCGGCTGGTGGCGCGCGATGATCATGGGCATCACGGTCTTCTCGGCGATCGCCACCCCCAGCACCGAGCCCCTCACGATGATGGCCCTCGCGGCGCCCATCGTGGTGCTCTACTTCTTCGCCACGGGCGTCTCACTCCTCAACGACCGGCGGCGGAGGCTGAAGGAGTTGCGGGGCCCGGGCGACGACGAGGCCGCCGACCTCGACCTCACCCCGTCCGACATCGGGGATGTCGAGACGATCGGCGCCCCGCGGGGCGCGGCGGAGCAGGCCGGCCGTGAGGGCGACGGCGGCCGGACCCACCGGGTGAACGGTTTCGACGACATCACCTGAGGTACTCGTCCGCCCCTGGAGCGCGCGGGAGGATCCGGCGACCCGGGGACGGATACGGAACGTGTGCGGGAGGCGGGGCCGGACGGGAACGACCGTCCGGCCCCGCCCCGTGTCCGGGTCCGGCCGCCGTATCCGGGTCCGCATCCGGGATTTCCGCCGCGGCTGATCCCTCACCTGCCTCCTGACCTTGCAGTAACGTCACCCCGGTGACCAGTGAGATCACTCTCTTCGTCAATCCCACGGCGGGCCGCGGCCGCGGCGCCGGGGCGGCCCAGCCCGCCGCCCGGGCCCTGCGGGACGCCGGATACTCCGTACGCACCGTCCTCGGCGAGGACGCGCCCGACGCACTCCGGCGGGCCCGGGAAGCCGTTGCCGCGGGCACCGGAGCGCTGATAGCCGTCGGCGGCGACGGACTGGTCTCCCTCGCCCTTCAGGCCGTCGCCGGGACCACCACCCCCCTCGGTGTCGTCGCCGTCGGCACCGGCAACGACTTCGCCCGCTCGCTCGGCCTGCCGGTCCGCGACCCCGCTGCCGCCGGACGGATCGCCGCCGCGGTGCTCAAGGGCGGCGGGGGCCGCGATATCGACCTCGGCCGCGCGGGGGACCGCTGGTTCGGCACCGTCCTCGCCTCCGGCTTCGACTCCCGGGTCAACGAACGCGGCAACCGCATGGGCCGGATCGCCGGACGCTTCACCTACGAAGCCGCGCTCCTGGCCGAACTCGCCGCGCTGCGCCCCGTCGCGTACCGCCTCGGTCTCGACGACGGGACGGTACGCGATGTCGAGGCCGTCCTGGTCGCCGTCGGCAACGGCGACTCCTACGGCGGCGGCATGCGGATCTGCGCCGGGGCCGAACCGGACGACGGACTGCTGGACGTGACCGTGGTGGCGGCGTGCAGCCGGACGACCCTGCTCCGGGTCTTCCCCCGCGTCTACCGCGGCACCCATCTCGGCCACCCCGCGGTCACCGTGCACCGGGCGCGCTCCGTCACGCTGGCGGCGGACGGACTCACGGGCTGGGCGGACGGCGAACGGGTCGGCCCGCTGCCGCTGACCGTGGAATGCGTCCCCGGGGCGGTCCGGGTGCTGGCCCCGGCCGCCGGACCGCCGGGCCGGCCGTGACACCGTACGGCCGCGCACCGCGGCGGCCGTGCACCGCGCCGGTGGCCGGGCCGCCGTCCGTACAGCTCCCCGCACCGCCCACCGGGCCACCCCGTCAGCACCGCCCGCCGGGCCGCCCCCCCCGCCCGTACCGCCCGCCGGGTCACCGTCCGTATCGCCGCCGTGCCGCCCACCGGGGCCGGAACCGCCGCGCGTGACCGGTGGATCACCCGCCGTACCGGACGGGGCGCGGGGCCGGGCCCCGGACCGGGGCGGCTCCCCGCCTGCGCCGGACGGTGCCCGGCGGTGCCCGGCGAACGATGCGATAAGGCCGCGCTGAGTGTCGTACCCGGCGGGTAGGCTCGTGAACAAGATGACCGAAGATCTCTCTCCCGCCGAGCGCTATGCCGCCGCCCGTGACCGGGCCGCGGAGCAGGCCACCGCGCTGGCCCCCTTCCGCGAGATGTACGAGTTCGACCTGGACCCCTTCCAGATCGACGCCTGCCGGGCCCTGGAGGCCGGCCGCGGGGTGCTCGTGGCCGCGCCCACCGGCTCCGGCAAGACCATCGTCGGCGAGTTCGCCGTCCACCTCGCCCTCCAGCAGGGCCGGAAGTGCTTCTACACCACCCCGATCAAAGCGCTCTCCAACCAGAAGTACACCGACCTCGTCAAACGGTACGGCGCCGACAAGGTCGGACTGCTCACCGGTGACAACAGCGTCAACTCAGAGGCGCCCGTGGTCGTCATGACCACCGAGGTCCTGCGGAACATGCTGTACGCGGGGTCCCAGTCGCTGCGCGGGCTCGGCTATGTCGTCATGGACGAGGTGCACTACCTCTCCGACCGCTTCCGCGGCGCCGTCTGGGAAGAGGTGATCATCCATCTCCCCGAATCCGTCACCCTGGTGTCACTGAGCGCCACCGTGTCCAACGCCGAGGAGTTCGGCGACTGGCTGGACACCGTCCGCGGCGACACCGCGGTCATCGTCTCCGAGGAGCGGCCCGTTCCGCTCTGGCAGCATGTGATGGCCGGGCGGCGGATGTACGACCTCTTCGAGGAGGAGAGCGACCACGGCGGCCGCGGCACCGGCCGCCGCGAGGTCAATCCCGACCTGGTCAGGCTGGCCCGGTCGGAGAACCAGCGCTCGTACAACCCCCGGGACCGGCGCCGCGGCAAGATGATCCGCGAGGCCGACCGGGAGCGGGAGCGGCGCAGCAGGTCCCGGATCTGGACCCCCGGCCGCCCGGAGGTCATCGAGCGGCTCGACGCGGAGGGCCTGCTCCCCGCGATCACGTTCATCTTCAGCCGCGCGGGCTGCGAGGCCGCCGTACAGCAGTGCCTCTACGCGGGGCTGCGGCTCAACGACGACACGGCCCGGCTCCGGGTCCGCGAGATCGTCGAGGAGCGGACGGCCGCCATTCCGTCCGAGGACCTCAACGTCCTCGGGTACTACGAATGGCTGGAGGGCCTCGAACGCGGTATCGCCACCCACCACGCGGGCATGCTCCCCACCTTCAAGGAGGTGGTGGAGGATCTCTTCGTCCGCGGTCTGGTCAAGGCGGTCTTCGCGACCGAGACCCTGGCGCTCGGCATCAACATGCCCGCGCGCTCCGTCGTCCTGGAGAAGCTCGTCAAGTGGAACGGCGAGCAGCACGCCGATATCACCCCCGGTGAGTACACCCAGCTCACCGGCCGGGCCGGGCGGCGCGGTATCGATGTCGAGGGCCATGCGGTGGTGCTCTGGCAGCGGGCCATGGACCCGGCCGCGCTGGCCGGTCTCGCCGGTACCCGGACCTATCCGCTGCGCTCCAGCTTCCGGCCCTCGTACAACATGGCGGTCAATCTGGTCGAGCAGTTCGGGCGGCACCGCTCGCGCGAGCTGCTGGAGACCTCCTTCGCCCAGTTCCAGGCCGACCGCTCGGTGGTCGGTATCTCCCGGCAGGTCCAGAAGAACGAGACCGGCCTGGAGGGTTACCGCGAGGGCATGTCCTGCCACCTCGGCGACTTCGAGGAGTACGCGCGGCTCCGCCGCGAGCTGAAGGACCGGGAGACGGAACTGGCCAAGCACGGCGCGTCCCAGCGCCGGGCTGCGGCCGCGGTCTCCCTGGAGCGGCTGAAGCCGGGCGACGTCATCCATGTACCGACCGGCAAGTTCGCCGGGCTGGCCCTCGTCCTCGACCCGGGCATTCCCGCCGGACGGACCAACGGACACCGCGGTTTCGAGCACCACGACGGGCCGCGCCCGCTGGTCCTCACGGCGGAGCGGCAGGTCAAGCGGCTCGCCTCGATGGACTTCCCGGTGCCCGTCGAGGCGCTGGAGCGGATGCGGATCCCGAAGTCGTTCAATCCCCGGTCCCCGCAGTCGCGGCGCGATCTGGCGTCGGCGCTGCGCACCAAGGCCGGTCATATCGTGCCCGAGCGGCACCGCAAGCAGCGGTCCGCCGCCGCGGACGACCGCGAGATCGCCCGGCTGCGGGCGGAGTTGCGGGCCCATCCGTGCCACGGCTGCGCCGAGCGCGAGGACCATGCCCGCTGGGCGGAGCGCTACCACCGGCTGCTGCGGGACACCCGCCAGCTGGAGCGCCGGATCGAGGGCCGGACGAACACCATCGCCCGCACCTTCGACCGGATCGTCGCCCTGCTGACCGAGCTGGACTACCTCCGCGCCGACGAGGTCACTCCGCACGGGCGCCGGCTCGCCCGGCTCTACGGCGAACTCGACCTGCTGGCCAGCGAATGCCTCCGGGACGGCGTCTGGGAGGGCCTGGACCCGGCCGAACTGGCGGCGTGCGCCTCCGCCCTGGTCTTCGAGTCCCGGCAGGCCGACGACGCGGTGGCGCCGAAGGTCCCGGGCGGGGCCGCGAAGGCGGCGCTCGGCGAGATGGTCCGCATCTGGGGCAGGCTGGACGCCCTGGAGGAGGACTTCAAGATCAACCAGGCGGAGGGCGTGGGCCAGCGCGAGCCGGATCTCGGTTTCGCCTGGGCCGCCTACCAGTGGGCCTCGGGCAAGAGCCTGGACGAGGTGCTGCGGGAGACGGAGATGCCCGCGGGCGACTTCGTCCGCTGGACGAAGCAGGTCATAGACGTCCTCGGCCAGATCGCGGCGGCGGCCCCCGCGGAGGGCAGCACGGTCGCGAAGAACGCCCGCAAGGCGGTGGACGCGGTACTGAGAGGAGTGGTGGCCTACAGCTCGGTGGGCTAGACCGTTCCCGGTGGCCCGGTGGCCCGGTGGCCCGGTGGCCCGGTGGCCCGGTGGCCCGGTGGCCCGGTGGCCCGGTGGCCCGGTGGCCCGCAGGGTCCGCGTGGTCCGTTGTGACGGGCGCCGCGGCCCCGAACCCTTCCCGTGCGCATCGCCGTTCATGGGGAGCACCGTAGACCCACCCGCCGACACTCCGGTTTCGGGCCGTGGGCGGGAGCACATCTCCGGAACCCGCGCGGCCGACGGCGGCGCGGGTTCCGGATGCGGTGGTACGCGGCCGGCTCGCCCGCCGGGCTCCGTCAGTCGTCCAGGCCCCGGGCCCGGGAGAAGCGGGCGCGGGCCTCCGAGAGATCGACGAGCGGCTCCGGATAGTCCAGCCGGTCACGTTCGGCGGCCGGGAGCGCGGACGGATCGTGGACCGCGCGGCCGGGGACGGAGGCCAGTTCGGGGACCCAGCGGCGGACGTACGAGCCGTCGGGGTCGAATCGGCGGGCCTGGGTGAGGGGGTTGAGGATCCGGTTGGGGCGGGTGTCCGTGCCGGTGCCCGCGACCCACTGCCAGTTGAGCTGGTTGTTCGCCACGTCCCCGTCGACCAGCAGGCTCAGGAAGTGCGCGGCCCCGGTCCGCCAGTCCGCGTACAGGGTCTTGGCCAGATAGCTCGCGGTCAGCAGCCGGGCGCGGTTGTGCATCCAGCCCTCGTGGCGGAGCTGGCGCATCCCGGCGTCCACCACCGGACAGCCGGTACGGCCCTCCCGCCAGGCCGTGATCTCCTTCTCGTCGTCGCGCCACCGGTCGCCGCGCGTCCGGTAGTCGGCGCGGGCGGCGTCCGGACGGGCCGCCAGTACCTGGTGGTGGAAGTCCCGCCAGGCCAGCTGGCGGACGAAGGCCTCCGCCCCGGCCCCGCCGCGGTCCCGGGCCCGCCGGACCAGTTCGGCGGCGGAGAGGGTGCCGAAGTGGAGGTGCGGGGAGAGCCGGGAGGTGGCGTCGCCCGCCAGATCGTCGTGGCGCTCCTCGTACGCGTCCACCCCCGAACCCGCCCTGGCCAGCCAGTTCTTGACCCGCCGCCGCCCCTCTGCCTCGCCGCCCGCGGCCAGACCGGGTGACACCCCGGTGACGGCGGCGCGTTCCGGCA
The DNA here is from genome assembly GCF_053981115.1 of Streptomyces sp. NPDC003691. Taxonomy (NCBI): domain Bacteria; kingdom Bacillati; phylum Actinomycetota; class Actinomycetes; order Kitasatosporales; family Streptomycetaceae; genus Streptomyces; species Streptomyces sp. NPDC003691. Next base: position 62,374 of record NZ_JBSFNQ010000041.1, read on the forward strand.
GCGGCTCACCCGCCGTGTCCGGGACCGTGATTCTGCGGGGCGTGGTCACCTCCGGGCGGATCCCGGCCGCCTCCCAGCGGCGGAAGTACGGCGTGAACACGGCGAAGTGGTCGCGGTCCGCCGGGGTGACCCGGCCCGGCGGCAGGGCGGTGATCACACCGTCGTGGACCCGGAGCGCACAGCCCAGCGGGGTCAGCGCGGCCTCCAGGGACTCCTCCCGGGCGGTCGCGTACCGGCTGACGCCGGCGGCGATGTGCACCGACCGGGCACCGGTCTCCCGGACGACCCGGCACACCGCTTCGGTGAGGTCGCCGGAGCGGACGACCAGCCGGCCGCCGAGGCGGCGGAGCCCGTCGTCGAGGGAGGCGAGACAGTCGGCGAGGAAGGCGCTGCGGTTGGGCGCGTCGAACCCGGCCCGGTGGATTCCCGGATCGCGGACGAAGAGGGGGACCACTTCGTCGGCGTCGCGGACGGCGGCGGCGAACGCGGGCTGGTCGTGGATCCGCAGATCGGAGGTGAAGAGCATGACGGAGACGGACATGTGCCGTCCTTACCAGGCGGGGCGGCGGAAGGGCGAGATTTCGGCCGTTTCCGGTCGGGTGGGTCGGGGCGGTGCGGCCCCTGCCGCGAGCCGGAGACGGATAGCGTCACCTCCCGCTATCCGAAGCCGAGAGTGCCGCTATCTATGATGGGATCAACGAACTCCCTGGTGAGACGGTGGTGAACGGTGTGCGGATCGGTGAACTGAGCCGACGGACCGGAGTTCCGGTTCCGACGATCAAGTACTACCTCCGGGAGGGACTGCTGCCCGCCGGCGAGTTGACCAGCCCCAACCAGGCGGCGTACGGCGAGGAGCACGAGCGCCGGCTGAAGCTGGTCCGCGCGCTGCTGGACATCGGCGGACTGAAGATCGCCGCCATCGGTGAGGTGCTGGCGGCCGTCGACGACCCCGGCAGACCACTGCACGAGGTGCTGGGCGTCGCCTCCGAGCTGCTGGTGGCCCGGCCCGCGAAGCAGGAGCCCGAGGGGGACCCGGAGCGTGATCCGGTCCGGGAGACCGCGCGGCGGCGGGTCGACGCGCTGATCGCCGGCCGGGGTTGGCTGGTCGAGGCGGACGCGCCGGGCCGTGAGCTGCTGGCCGGGACGCTGGCCGCGATGGACCGGCTCGGCCACGGCGACTTCGTGCGGATCGTCGCCGACTACGCGGACGCGGCCGAGCGGGTGGCCCGGGCCGACCTCGACTACGTCGCGGGCCGGACGGGCCGGGAGCAACTGGTGGAGGCCGTGATCGTGGGCACCGTCCTCGGGAACGTCGCCTTCGAGGCGCTGCGGCAGCTGGCGCAGACGGACCGCTCGGCCCGGCGCTACGGCGGCGCCCGGACGACGGAGGCGGAGACGGCGCCGGACGGGGAGCCGGTGAGGGAGCCGGTGGGGGAGAAGAGGGCGGCCGGGCGCGAGGGAGAGGGCCGGGGCGTACGGGCCTGAGCCCGGGGCGTACCGGCAGGCCCGGGGTGCCCGGCGGTGGGCGCGGCCTCACACCACGGGCGGCGGCGGGGTCCGGCCGAACACCCAGGGCGCCAGGACCACCAGCCAGCCGTCCGGATCCTCGAAGAGGACGGCGCCGTAGCGCGCCCAGTACGGATTCGCCGGGGGCACCGGCCGGTGCCCCCGGGCGGTCAGCCGGGCGACGGCCTCGTCCCGCGCCCCGGTGCCGTCCAGATAGAGCACCAGCTGGTTCTCGGGGTCGGGGCGGGGGATGCGCGGCGGGGTGCCGTGCTGGGTGACCTCCAACTGCACCGCGGTGCCGGGGAGTCCGAAGACCACGCCGTCGTAGCCGTCGTGGTCCCGCCAGTCGGCGACGACGGGAAGGCCGAGGTCGTCGCCGTAGAAGGCGACCACCTCGTCGTAGGCGGCGGTGGGCCGGGCGAAGCGCACGGCGCCGACGGCCGCCAGATGGGCGGGCCAGGTGCCCGCGGGGGTCTCGGTCATGGTGTCCACGCTGGCAGACGCCCGTCCCGCCGCCCCAGGGCCCCGGGACCGGTTCCGCCTCGTTCCGCGGTCGTAGGACGTGTCCGGAAAGTCCGGGACGGCGCCCGGGGGAGCAGCGGGTGCTTCGGAGCGGCCGGGGCCGCTCCGGGCAACACTTCCGCCGGAGGTGCTGGTCGGGGAAGGAACACCCCCCCGCCGGAGGCATTGGGCGGGCGGGGAGGAATGCTTCCGCCGGAGGCGTCGGGCCGCCCGGGAGCCGTACGCCCGCCGGAGGTGTGGTCCCGTGTGGGAGGAACACCCCCGCCGGAGGTGTGGTGCCGTCCGCGGGCCGCACTCCGCGGGAGGCGTTGCGCCGCCCGGGAGCCGTACCCGCACCGCAGGCGTTACGCCGCGCGGGTGTCCGGGCCCGGCTCCGTGGTCTCCTGCTCGCGCTCGACCTGCTCGTTCCACTCCCGCTTCACCGCGCGCCACGCCTCGTCGGACTGCCCCAGACGCCAGTAGCCGGAGATCGAGAGCTGCTCGCGCGCGATTCCGCGCTCCAGACGCAGATGGCGGCGCAGCTCCTTGACGCAGGCCGCCTCGCCGTGGACGAAGGCGCAGACCCGGCCCGCGGGGAAGTCGAGCCCGGTGACGGCCTCGACCAGGGCCTCGCCGACGGGGCGGGTGCCCCGGTGCAGCCAGTGCACGGCGACTCCGTCCGGGGTGACGATCTTCTGCTCCTCCGCCGGGCCCTCGATCTCGACGAACGCGTGGACCACGGCGCCCTCGGGCATCTGCTCCAGGGAGGCCGCGATCGCCGGGAGCGCGCTCTCGTCACCGGCCAGCAGATGCCAGTCGGCGGCCGGGTCGGGGGCGTAACCGCCGCCCGGGCCGATGATCCGGATCAGGTCGCCGATCCGGGCGCGCGCCGCCCAGGGGCCCGCCAGGCCCTCGTCGCCGTGGACGACGAAGTCGATGGTCAGTTCGCCGGTCACCGCGTCCCAGTTGCGGACGGTGTACGTCCGGTTGGACGGCCACTGCGCCCGGGGGAACTCGGCCCTGATCCGGTCCATGTCCCAGGGCTCCGGGTAGCTCACGCCCTCGGCCGGAAAAACGAGCTTCACATAGTGGTCCGTGCAGTTCTCCACGCCGAACCCGGCCAGCCCCGGACCGCCGAAGACGATGCGTGCCATATGGGGGGTGAGCCGTTCGGTGTGGACCACACGGGCCTCGTAGGGCGTCGGTGACTTGCGGGCGGGTCGTTCTGTCACGGCGCTCTCCCCGGGCTCGGATGCATGGTTAGGTTTGCCTAAGTTAACACCAGCCACAGGAAATATCAGCCCGGCAGGGCCGTACGGGCGCAGTTGAACACCGCCTGACCTGCGGGTCGGGCGGTGCTGGGGGGTGTGGTGCGCCCGGAAAGGGACCGGATCGGATCGGAGAAGGACCGGAATCGGACCGGATCCGGATCGAAGAGGGGCTATCCGCGGAACGCATACCGGTGGGGCCGCGCCGGATGGCGGCGGCCCCGCCAAGAGGGCGGAAAGAGGCGTAAATCAGGCGCGCAGCACCGTCAGCAGCCGCTGGAGCGCGCCCCCGAGCCCCCACTGCCGCGCCAGCTCCTCCAGGGCGGCCGGGTCGCGCGGCTCCGACGGAAGCGCCGGGTCGAACGGCGGCAGCGGTACATCGGCCGCCACCCGCACCACCCGGGGCGCGACCGCCAGATACTCCCGGGACTCGGCCAGCCGCCGCCGCTGGGCCGGGGTCAGCTTCGACTTCGGGTCCTCGGCCGCGGCCAGGATCCCGGCGAGGTCGCCGTAGGCGTCCAGCAGTTTGGCCGCGGTCTTCTCGCCGATTCCGGGCACCCCCGGCAGCCCGTCGCTGGGGTCGCCGCGGAGCAGGGCCAGATCCGCGTAACCCGGGCCGTCGACCCCGTACTTCGCGCGCAGCCATGCCTCGTCCGTGGTCTGGAGGGTGCCGACGCCCTTCAGCGGATAGAGGACCCGGCGCGACCGGGCGTCGTCGACCAGCTGGAACAGATCGCGGTCACCGGTGACGATGTCGACCGGACCCCGGGCCCGGGCGGTGAGGGTGCCGATGACATCGTCCGCCTCGTACCCGTCGGCGCCGACCCGGGCGATGCCCAGCGCTTCGAGGACGTCCACGATGACGGGGACCTGCGGCGCCAGGGTGTCGGGGGTCTCCTCCTCGTCCGGCCCGGACTCCGTCTCCTCCGCGACCCGGTGCGCCTTGTACGAGGGGATCAGCTCGACCCGCCAGTGCGGCCGCCAGTCGTTGTCCCAGCAGGCGACGAGGTCGTCCGGCCGGTGGTCCTGCACCAGGCGCGCGATGAAGTCGAGCAGCCCGCGCACGGCGTTCACCGGGGTGCCGTCGGGGGCCCGGACCGAGTCGGGGACCCCGAAGTAGGCCCGGAAGTACAGGGATGCGGTGTCGAGGAGCATCAGGCGTCGCGTCACACCCCGATGATGCCGTACGCCACCGACACCGGCCCGGGAGCCACGGCGGCCCCGCGCGGCCCGGAGATCCCGCAGGGCCTGGTTGTCCCACGCGGCCCGGATGTCCGCGGGTCCCCGGTTGCCCCGGAGATCCCGCACAACCCGGCTGCCCCACACGGCCCGGGCACCCCGGAAGCCCGGAAGCACACCGCCCCACGCACCCGGCGGCACCCCAGCCCCCCTTCACTGTTGCGTGATGTGAGTCACTGTTGCGTTTTGCGGTACGGGCCGGGGGCAGGCGCGCCGCCGGAGCCGAACCGGCGGCGTCCGGCCCTGCGGCCGGGGCGCCCGGCGGCGGCGGGCCGATCCCGCCCGGCTCCACGGTCCGCCCGATGGGGGTGGCGGACCGTTCCGGTACGAGACGCGAGGTGTATGTGTCCAGGCTCCAGGCGGAGCATCTGTACAAGGTGTTCGGCAGACGACCCGATGAGGCGGTACGGCGGCTCGAAGACGGGGCGACCCGCGACGAGCTGCGCGCGGGCGGTGTGACGGCAGCGGTCGTCGACGCCTCCTTCACCGTCGATCCGGGGCAGATCTTCGTGGTCATGGGCCTCTCGGGCTCGGGCAAGTCGACCCTGCTGCGGATGCTCAACGGACTGCTCGAACCCACCGCGGGACGTGTCCTGTTCGACGGCCGCGACCTGACCGCGCTGAACCGGCGCGAGCTGCGGTCCGTCCGTTCCCGCCGGATCAGCATGGTCTTCCAGCACTTCGCGCTCTTCCCCCATCGCAGCGTCCTGGAGAACGCCGCGTACGGGCTCGACGTGCAGGGTGTGGACCGTGCCGAACGGGAGGAGCGGGCCCGGGAGGCCCTGGCCCTGGCCGGTCTCGCGGGCTGGGAGGACTCCTGGCCCGACGAGCTGTCCGGCGGCATGCAGCAGCGGGTGGGCCTGGCCAGGGCGCTGGCCACCGATGCCGATCTGCTGCTGATGGACGAGTCCTTCAGCGCGCTGGACCCGCTGATCCGCCGCGATATGCAGGACCAGCTGCTCGAACTCCAGAAGACCCTGAAGAAGACCATCGTCTTCATCACCCACGACCTCAACGAGGCCATGCGCCTGGGCGACCGGATCGCGGTGATGCGCGACGGCCGGATCGTCCAGCAGGGCACGGCCGAGGACATCCTGGTCACCCCCGCCGACGACTACGTCGCCTCGTTCACCCAGGACGTGGACCGCACCCGGGTGCTGACCGCGGGCGCGGTCATGGCGGATCCGGAGACGGCGTACGGCACCCGGACCGACGGCGGCGCCGAACTGCGCTCCGCCGCCCAGGTGATGGCCGCGGCGCCCGCCGTCGTCACCGCGGACACCCCGATCGCCGAACTGTTCGCGCCGTGCGCGCGCAGCGCTGACGCGGTGGCCGTCACCTGCGAGCGGGGCGAGCTGATCGGCGTCGTCCCGCGGGCCCGGCTGCTCGCCGTGCTCGGCGAGCCGATGCAGCCCGAGGGGGCGCCGGACCCCGCCGGTACCGGTTCCGCCGGAGCCGCCGGCCGGGCCGGAGCCACGGCCCCCGGGGCGGTGGCCCATGCCTAGGCTGCCCCTCGGCGAGTGGATCGACGGTGCCGTCGACTGGCTCCAGAACCATCTCGCCTGGCTCTTCGACGCCGTCAGTGCCCTGGTCACCGGGATGTACGACGGTCTGGACACGGTCCTCTCCGCCCCCGAACCACTGCTGTTCGCCGGAATCCTCGCCGTACTCGCCTGGTGGCTGCGGGGACTCCTGGCCGGCGGTCTCGCCTTCGCCGGGTTCGCTCTGATCGACTCGGTCGCCCTCTGGGACGAGGCGATGTCGACGCTCGCCCTGGTGCTGGTCGCCACGGTCGTCACCCTGGCGCTCGCGGTACCGCTCGGCATCTGGGCGTCGCGTTCCGACCGGGTCAGCGCCGTGGTGCGGCCCGTCCTCGACTTCATGCAGACCATGCCCGCGATGGTCTACCTCATCCCGGGCATCATCTTCTTCGGCGTCGGCGTGGTCCCGGGGATCATCGCCACCATCGTGTTCGCCCTGCCACCAGGCGTACGCATGACCGAACTCGGCATCCGCCAGGTCGACGGGGAGCTGGTCGAGGCGGCCGAGGCGTTCGGCGCCCCGCCCCGGGACACCCTGCTCCGGGTCCAGCTGCCGCTGGCGGTGCCGACCATCATGGCCGGGGTCAACCAGGTCATCATGCTGGGCCTGTCGATGGTCGTCATCGCGGGCATGGTGGGCGGCGGCGGTCTGGGCGGCGAGGTCTACAGCGCCATCGGCAACATCGACATCGGCCTCGGCTTCGAGGCAGGCGTGTCGATCGTCGTCCTCGCCATGTACCTGGACCGGATCACCGGCGAACTGGGCCGCCAGGTCTCCCCGCTGGGCCGCCGGGCGATCGCCCGGGCCCGGTCGCTGGCGGGCGGTTCCGCCCGCTGGAACCACCGCCCCCAGCCGGTGGTCGCGCTGGTCGGCGTGGTCGTCCTGGCGCTCGTCGCGGGCGGCCTGAACGTCTTCGGCGGCTCCGGTTCCACCGGCACCTCCGTGACGGGCGCCGCGAACGTCGGCAAGGGGAAGAAGCTGACCGTCGGCTATATCCCGTGGGACGAGGCCGTCGCCTCCACCTACCTCTGGAAGGAGCTGCTGGAGCGGCGCGGCTTCGAGGTCGAGGCCGAGCAGCTGGAGACCGGTGCCCTCTACACCGGGCTGGCGAACGGCCAGATCGACTTCCAGACCGACTCCTGGCTGCCGGTCACCCATGCCTCGTACTGGAAGAAGTACGGCGACCGGCTGGAGGACCTCGGCGCCTGGTACGGCCCCACCTCGCTGGAGCTGGCCGTCCCCTCGTACGTGAAGGGCGTGGACTCCCTCGACGACCTCAAGGGCAGGGGCGGCACCTTCAAGGGCCGGATCATCGGCATCGAGCCCAGCGCCGGGATGATGGGCCTGCTCAAGGACGAGGTGCTCGGGAAGTACGGCCTCGACGGCGAATACCGGGTCGTCGACGGCTCCACGCCCGGCATGCTGGCCGAGCTGAAGCGGGCGTACGCCAAGAAGGAGCCCGTCGTCGTCACCCTCTGGTCCCCGCACTGGGCGTACGGCACCTACGAGCTGAAGAAGCTGGCGGACCCCCGGGGCGCCTGGGGCAAGGGCGACGGGGTGCACACCCTGGCCCGCAAGGGCTTCGCCGCCGACCATCCCGAGGCCGGGAAGTGGCTGAAGGACTTCCGGATGACCGAGAAGCAGCTCACCGGTCTGGAGGCCGAGATCCAGCGCACCGGCAAGGGCAAGGAGCAGCAGGCCGTCCGGACCTGGCTGAAGAACAATCCGGACTTCGAGGACAAGGCGGTCCCCGTCAAGGGCTGACTCGCTTCCCACCCGGGGTCTCACCCGGCGGCACGGGGTGGTTCCGGACAGTGTCCGGGCCACCCCGTCCGTAATTCGCCGTGATCGCGGAGGAAGCCGCGGGCGAAGCTGCGTAAGGTTGTACAGAACGCAGGAAGGGGAGCCGGCGCATGGACGCTGACGCCAGGGACGGCAAGGACCCGAAGGAGACCGAGCGTCTTCGGGTGGGCACCGCCGTGCGCAGGCGGCGGCGGGCCCTGGATCTGACGCTGGCCTCGGTCGCCGAGCGGTCCGGACTCTCCGTGCCCTTCCTCAGCCAGATCGAGAACGACCGGGCGCGGCCCAGCCGGCGCTCCCTCCAGCGGGTCGCGGAAGCCCTGGAGACCACCGCGGACCGGCTGATCGCCGCCTCCGACGCGGCCCGCACGGTCGCCGTGTCCCGGGCCGCCGGTCCCGGCGCGGCGGCGCAGGGCGCCCGCCGGCTGGTACACGGCCGCCATCAGCTCGAAGCCCTGGAGTTCTCCGGGGAACACGACACCGAGGGCGAGTTCCAGCACCGCAACGACGAGCTGATGTACGTCGCGGACGGCACCGTCGAGGTCGAGGCCGAGGGCCGGGCCTACCGGCTGGGCCGCGGTGACACCCTGTTCCTCTCCGGTGGCGTACGGCACCGCTGGCGGGCCGGCGGTGCCGAGACCCGGGTACTGGTGGTCACCGTCGCCGAACACATCGAGACGCCCGCGGAGGGCTGAGCCCGTGCGGGTGGTCTCCCTGGTCCCCTCGCTGACCGAGGCGATCGCCGTCACCGCGCCGGGACTGCTGGTGGGCGCGACCGACTGGTGCACCCACCCCGCCGGGCTGGACGTCGTCCGGGTCGGCGGCACCAAGAACCCCGACCTCGATACCGTACGGGCGCTGCGCCCCGACCTCGTCGTCGCCAACGAGGAGGAGAACCGGGCCCCGGATCTGGCGGCGCTCCGCTCGGCCGGGCTCCGGGTGATGGTCACCGAGGTGCGCACTCTCCAGCAGGGCCTGGCCGAACTGCACCGGGTCCTCGTCGACGGCTGCGGCGCCGGCCGGCCCCGCTGGCTCGACGAGGCCGCCCGCGCCTGGGCGGCCGTCGTACCCGGCGCACTGCCCCCGGTGGTGGTCCCGGTCTGGCGCCGACCGTGGATGGTCCTCGGCCGCGACACCTTCGCCGGGGACCTGCTGGCCCGGCTGGGCGCCCGCAATGTCTGTGCGGACCACGCCGAACGCTATCCCCGGGTACCGCTCGACGCGCTGCGCGCCTCCGGCGCCGGACTGGTCGTGCTGCCGGACGAGCCCTACCGCTTCACCGCGGACGACGGCCCCGAGGCCTTCCCCGGGCTGCCCGCCGCGCTGGTCAGCGGACGTGCTCTGACCTGGTACGGGCCGTCTCTGGTGACGGCGCCGCGGGTGCTGGGGGCGGCCCTGCGGGCAGCGTGCCGCCCAGCAGACCCCGCACGGTCCGCAGACCCGCCACCAGCCACGCCGTGACCAGCAGCGCGTACAGCGCCGCCGCCACCGCCGACAGGGCGCCGAGCTCGGTGCGGTGGGCCAGCCCGGCGGCCCCGGTCACACAGGTGCCGACCGGGAAGGTGAAGGCCCACCAGCCCAGGGTGAACGGCATGCCCCGCCGTACGGCCCGGACCACCATCGCCCCGGCCACCGTCAGCCAGAGCAGCGCGAAGCCCGTCACGGGCACCCCGTACAGGACCGCGAGCGGGTCCGCGTACGGCTGCCCCGGCAGGGCGTCCGCGAGATGGCCGGCCGCGGTCGCCGACTGGCCGAGCGGCCCGAGGACCAGGAAGAGCGACGGGGTGAGGGCGAGCGGCAGCGGTCCGTGGTGGATCAGCCGGGACAGCACCAGCGGCAGCACCAGCAGGGTGGCGAGCCCGCTCGCCCCGGCCAGCCCGAGGCTCACCAGCAGCAGCGTGGCGCGGCCCTCGCCGGGCGGCAGCTCCCGAGCCAGCAGGGGACCGAAGGCCGCCGCCACCATGGGGGCGACGAGCGGCAGCAGCCAGACGGGCGAGGCACTGCCGGGCGGGGTGCGGTGCCGTACGACCAGGAGATACGGCACCACCACGGCCGCCGCGACCGCCAGCGTGCCGCCGACGGCGAAGAGGACGGCGGCCAGCGGTACGGCCACCGGCGCGCCCAGCACGTCCCGGCCGGGCCCGAGCGCCCCCATGCCCACGGCGAGCGGCGCCATGGCGGCGCAGCCGTAGAACGGGGCGACGGCCGGGTCGAGCAACTGGGCCCGGGCCGTGGCGCGGTGCCGGTGCCAGTGCCCCGCCCGGGCCGCCCACACGGCGGCCAGCAGCAGGACGGAGAGCACCCAGACGGCGGCCAGGACCGGCCGGGCGGCGCCCGGCAGCAGCCCGGTAGCGCCCAGGGCCGTACCGGCCGTGGCGACGCTCGCGGTCCCCATTACGGCCGCGTACCACTGCGGGCCGAAGGACCGCAGGGCGGGCTGCCGTACGGAACCGTCCGCGGCGCGGTGGGCGGCGGTCCGGGCCGTCCGCCCCCGGGGCGCCCGGGCCCCGGGGGGCGGGCGGCCGGGGCGCCCGGCGCGGCGGCGCCGGGCGGGGCC